>JALYGD010000026.1 GCA_030777265.1 Actinomycetota bacterium
GAGGACCTCGACGTTGCGCCCCACCGCCCCGCGCCGTCCGGCGACCCCTGCATTCGCCTACGTGCTGCGCTGACCCGCTCCCGCGCGCAGCTGCCCGTCTCGGACGCCGCACAAGAGGTGGGCGAACTGGCCGCCCGCTGGCGGGAGCTCGCAGCCTGGCGGACCACCGCGTCTCTCCGCCAGGCGCAGCAGCTGCGGGAGCAACAGGAGGCGAACCAACGGACCTACGCGGCAGTGACCCGCACCCTGCAGCGAACCCAGTCCGAACTCACCCAGGCCAGCCGTGGACTGGCCATTCTCCGCAAGCGCGGCGAACGGTCACGCCTGGCAGCTCGCAGGGAGCAGCTGGAACTACGCCTGGCCGTCCTCGGCGACGAGTTGGCGACCATCGAGCAGCGGCTGCATCACCTGCCCAGCCCCGACGAGGTCGCCGCGAAGTCCAGGGAATGGGTCGACACCGACCGCACTCTGCGTCAGATCGCCGAGCAGCGTTCCACCCACCACCTCACCCACCCCCCCGCCTACCTCCTCACCACGATCGGTACGCCACCGCCGGACAGTGAGGGGCGGCGGGCGTGGCAAGAAGCCGCCAGTCGGATCGAGGCTTACCGGCTGCGCTGGGAGATCACAGACCCACAGCGGCCCCTGGGCAGTGCACCCCTGCTGGCAGGCCTGCAACAGCGGGACCACGACCACGCCGCCCTCGCGCTCGACCAGGCCCGACACTCCCTCCACCGCACGCACGGTCACGAACACTCGACCGTACGAGGCCTGATCCGATGAGCCCGGCAGGTTCCCAGCCCCCCCGAGCTATCCACAACGGTCAGAGTCGGCGTAGCACGCACCGAGCAGCCAGGGAAAGCTGCCGAGCACCGGCCAGAGGAGATGAGATGCCAGACGCAAACCTTGACGAGGATCGGCTGCTAAGCCCACACGAGCTCGCCGCCTACCTCGGGCTTCCCGTCGCAACCCTCTACCAGTACCGCTACCGAGGCGAAGGACCCCCCGGGTACAAGATCGGCCCGACATGTCCGCTACCGCTGGAGCGACGTCCAGGTCTGGCTCGCCAAGCAGGCCGACGACCGGCGGTGACCTGCCATGGGCCACGTTGAGAAGCGCACCCGCGACAAGGACGTGGTCTGGCGCGCCCGCTACCGGGATCCCGCCAACCGCGAGCACAACAGGACCTTCACCCGCAAGATCGACGCCGAGCGGTTTCTCGTCAGCGTCGAGGCCTCCATCGCCAAAGGTGACTGGGCGGACCCGGCCCTCGGACGCATCACCCTCGGCGAATGGGCACCGCAGTGGCTGGCTGCTAAGCGGCGACTGAAACCGAAGACGCGCTACGGCTACGAGTCGCTGCTCACGTCGCGAGTCCTCCCGGCACTTGGCGAGATGCCGCTGGCAAGGCTCGAGCGGATCCACGTCGAGCAGTGGATCACCCGCCTCGACGTACGAGGGACTCTCGGCTTCCCGGATCCGGCAGGCGTTCAACGTGCTAGCGGCAGCCCTCGACACCGCCGTCGCCAACGGCATGTTGGTCCGTAACGTCGCGCGAGGCGTCGAACTCCCCCGCATGCCCCGAGCTGAGCGGCTGTTCCTGTCCGCCGAGCAGCTGGGGCACCTGAGCGACGCCATCGAGGAACACCTCCGGGCGCTCGTGCTCGTGCTGGGTTACGGCGGACTGCGCTGGGGTGAAGCGGCGGCGCTGCGACGCGGACGCTGCGACCTGCTGCGCCGACGGATCCACGTTCAGGAGTCGCTGTCCGAGATCGGATCGAGGCTCGTCTTCGGACCACCCAAGACCCACCGCGTCCGCTCCGTGACGCTGCCGACGTTCGTCTGCGAGCGGTTGGCCAGCCACCTCGAGGAGTTCGTCCCCGATGGCGCGGACGAGCTTGTCTTCACCACCATCGGCGGGGCTCCGCTGCGCAACAGCGACTTCCGGCGCTACTACTGGAAGCGGGCAGTCAACGCCGCAGGCCTGCCGCCCCAGCTCAGGCCCCACGAGCTCCGCCACAGCGCCGCGGCCCTGCTCATCGCGAACGGAGCCGGCCCCAAGAGCGTCCAGGCCCATCTCGGCCACGCCACGATCACCACAACCTTCGACACGTACGGCCACCTGTTCGAGGGCCACCTCGACGAAGTCATGGAGCGGCTCGATGCCGACTGGCGCCGATCTCGTGCGGCCCATACGCGGCCCACGGCCCCCTCGCAGGCATCCGGAGATGTCATCGAGTGGCCGGGGCGATGACTGAAAACCCCAGAATTCGCGGTATTAGAGGGGTGTAGCGGAGGCGGACGGGAATCGAACCCGCCAGCGGGCTCAGCACCCGCTCAACGGTTTTGAAGACCGCGGGGCCCACCAGGAACCCAGACGCCTCCCTGTGA
>JALYGD010000027.1 GCA_030777265.1 Actinomycetota bacterium
TGGCCGCGAACGCGATGACCGCCACGATGACGAGGGCGATGAACAGGTCTTGCATGAACCCGACGACGTCGAGGAGGGTCACTGACGAGCCGGGGAAGGTGATTCCGCGTGCAAACGGGATCTCGTAAGTGGAGCTGAACAGCTCACCGAAGATCTCGATGATCGTCGCCTGCACCACGAGGAAGCCCCAGAACACCCACGCGTGCATGACGCCCGGCAGGGACCACCGCAGGAGCTTCTCTTGCCCGAACACCTTTGAGAGCAGATACCTGCTGTTGCGCCTGACGTAGCCCCAGGTGCCGCGACCAGGATCAGGCTGGGCCTTCTTCAGCAGTCCGTACAGAAAACCGACCCGTCGCGTGGCGAAGTACATCGTCAATCCGAGCACGATCAAGCCGACGACTATTCGGGCCGTGTTCAGGATGTCCAAGGCGTCCACGAGAGGCGACCTCTGATGCGGGAGTCAGCGGCAGTCTAAGGGTCCCGAACGGATCTTCGATCACGGCACGGGGAAGGGCCGCGGGCCCGGCGGGTGGGGGGAGCATCGGATCGCTCCGACGCCGCAACCGAAGCCGAGCTAGCGTTCGGAAAATGCTCCGACGGGCCCTACTGCTGGCCTTGTTCGCTGCTCTGCTCACGAGCGGCTGTGCAACCGATGCCAACTCCGCCAGGGAAATGGCGTCGGACCGCGGGGTCAGCGCCGTCCCGCCCACCCGCGCCTCCGGCGCGGTGCCGCCCCTGCATCCGTCGATTGACGACTACCCGGAAGCGACGCTCCAGCTCGTCGGGCGGAGTGGGCGGACGGTTACGGTCGCGGTGAAGGTGGCCAACACCGCAGGGCGCCGCCGGCATGGGCTCATGGAGGTGCCGGCGCTTCCCGACGGGGTGGGCATGCTCTTCGTCTTCCCGGCAGACCAGAGCAGCGAGCGTTGGCGGCGCAGAGGGTTTTGGATGGAGAACACGCTCGTGCCTCTCGATGTTGCCTTCTTTGGCTCCGACGGGGTGGTCGACGCGATCTTGCGCATGGAGCCGTGTGCCTCGGCGCCGTGCCCTGTCTACGATCCCGGCATTCCCTATCGCTACGCGCTCGAGGTGCCTGCCGGTTGGTTCGGGCAGGTCGGTGTCGATTCCGACTGGCGGCTGGAACTTCCCGCGGACCTCCCACCTTCCTCCTGAATAGACGGTTATGGACCGGTGGAAGCCAACAAAGCGGGCGCCAACAGGCCCCCAGTAGTCGGGCTGGCGTGTCGGAGCCGGGCTACCGTGATCAGGACGGCCGGGTGGAGGCGCATGTGGAGAGCTGGCAGGTCGTGGTGGCGGTGTTCTTCGTGCTGCTGCCACTGGTGCTCATGCTCGATTTCTGGGGCGACGAACGTCTCACCGCTCGTGGTCGCCCGATCAGACGGGAGTGGTATAGCCCGGTTCGCTCCCCCGCGAGCCACGGGCTCTCGCGGGGCAGTGATGACTCGGGCACGGGGACAGGCGAGCGCTGACGATCTCTGACCAGAATGCCGATCGGCGGCCGGCTGCTACTGCCGCGCGGACCCGTCGACACCAGGTTGCGCGGACATCCCTTCGCCCGCGCGTCCCCTCCCTATAGCTCACCGACTACAGAAACTTGACAGGCCTCGGCTCATGTTTACCATGGAGGCAGGCAAACGGGCAGGGGCACCTTCCCCGTGTACCTGTCTTCCCTGTGCAGAGACGATGAGTCGAGGAGGCCCAGAACCATGGTCAGAGCTGTAGGGATTGACCTCGGCACGACGAACTCCGTCGTGGCTGTCATGGAGGGTGGCGAGCCGACGGTGATCCCGAACGCCGAGGGCTCTCGGACCACACCCTCAGTCGTCGCGTTCAGCAAGTCCGGCGAGGTGCTGGTCGGGGAGGTCGCGAAGCGTCAGGCGATCACGAATCCGGACCGCACGATCCGTTCCGTCAAGCGTCAGATGGGCACGAACTGGGGTGTCGACATCGACCGCAGGCGCTACACGCCCCAGGAGATTTCCGCCCGCATCCTCATGAAGCTCAAGCGTGACGCTGAGGCCTACCTCGGCGACACCGTGACCCAGGCGGTCATCACCGTTCCGGCCTACTTCGACGACGCGCAGCGTCAGGCCACCAAAGAGGCGGGCGAGATCGCCGGGTTGGAGGTCTTGCGGCTGGTCGCGGAGCCGACAGCGGCGTCGTTGGCCTACGGGCTCGAGAAGGCCGAGGAGCAGACGATTCTCGTCTTCGACCTCGGCGGCGGCACATACGACGTGTCCGTGCTCGAACTCGCCGAGGGCGTGTTCGACGTCAAGTCCACCAGTGGCGACAGTCAGCTCGGCGGTGACGACTGGGACCAGGCGATCATGGACTGGATGGTCGCCACGTTCAAGAACAGCCATGGGGTGGATCTGTCGAAGGACCGCATGGCGTTGCAGCGGCTGAAGGAGGCGGCGGAGAAGGCGAAGATCGACCTCTCTCAGGTGACCGAGACGTCGATCAACCTGCCTTTCATCACCGCCACGGACGCAGGGCCGCTGCATCTCGAGCAGACCCTGACGCGGGCGGCGTTCAACGAGCTCACCGCTCATCTCGTCGAGCGCCTGCGGGGACCGTTCCAGCAGGCGATCAAGGATGCCGAGATTCCCGTCGCCGATATCGACCACGTCATCCTGGTAGGTGGCGCAACGCGCACGCCTGCTGTCCAGGATCTCGTGCGCGAGTTGACCGGGGGCAAGGAGCCCCACAAGGGCGTGAACCCCGATGAGGTCGTCGCGGTGGGTGCGGCCCTGCAGGCGGGCGTGCTGAAGGGAGAGGTGAAAGACGTCCTCCTGCTAGACGTCACCCCGCTGTCGCTCGGCATCGAGACGAAGGGTGGTGTGATGCACAAGCTCATCGAGCGCAACACGACCATCCCTACCCGTCGTTCGGAAGTGTTCACGACCGCCGAGGACAACCAGCCGTCGGTGGAGATCCACGTGCTCCAGGGTGAGCGGGAGATGGCGAGCGACAACAAGACGCTGGGCAAGTTCCTGCTCACCGACATCCCTCCGGCGCCGCGTGGTATGCCGCAGATCGAGGTCACCTTCGACATCGACGCGAACGGCATCGTCCACGTCTCCGCGAAGGACCTCGGGACCGGCAAGGAGCAGTCGATGACCATCACCGGCGGGTCGGCGCTGCCGCGTGACAACATCGACCAGATGATCCGAGACGCAGAGCGCCACGCCGAGGAGGACCGCCGTCGCCGCGAGGCCGCGGAGACCCGAAACCAGGGCGACCAGGTGCTCTATCAGACCGAGCGGCTGTTGCGCGAGCACGGTGAGCGAGTGCCAGCCGATGTGAAGGCCCGGGTCGAGTCGGCTGCCGGCGACCTCCGCGAGGCGCTGAAGGGCGATGACGTGAACGCGATCCGCACCAAGACGGAAGCGCTCATGGCCGCCAGCCAGGAGTTGGGCCAGGCCGTGTACGCCGCAGGGCAGCAGGCCGGCGCAACGGCCGGCCCGGGCGCGAACCCTAGCGGGGACGAGGAGGAGGTGGTCGAGGCCGAGGTCGTCGAGGAGGGTGGAGACCAGGAGGCTGCCAGCTGATCGGCGCCGTCGACGCTGGTCAGTGGGAGTCATGGAGGTTGTGAAACGCGAGAAGGGGGAACACGATGAGTCTGAGCCGCTATTACCCGCGGGACATCGCCAGCATTCAGGACGAGTTCGAGCGCATGTTCCGCAGTTTCCTCGGTGGCACGGGGAGCTCCGAGTCTGCGCCTACCACGGCGGGGGCATGGAGCCCCGCGCTCGACGTCGAGGAGACCGAGGACGCGTTCGTACTCCACGTCGAGCTGCCCGGGTGCCGACCGGAGGACGTGGAGGTCAGCCTTGAGGAGAACGTGCTCACGGTGACCGGAGAGCGCCGCTTCTACGACGAGCGCGACGCCGAAGGGTTCCGGCGCATCGAGCGCCGCTTCGGCCGCTTCCACCGGGCGGTGCGCCTGCCCGACCGGGTGGATCCCGCGCAGGTCGAGGCAGACTTCGACCACGGTCTTCTGACAATCACGGTGCCAAAGGCCGAGCAGGCGAAGCCACGCCGCATCGAGGTGCGGTCCGGAGCGCGTTCCGAGGGTTCATCTGGAGAGAGCGGTGTATTGCCCAAGGCCCCCGGAGGCACCGAGGGCGGCACCGGAACCGGCATGCAGGGAGGCACGGCTACCGGAGAGCAGCTGAGCTGACCGTGGCGAGGCTGGAGGAGGCGGGTGGGGGCCGGCCGCGCGCCGGCCCCCATTACGAGGGCACGAAAACGCCAGTCACAGGACTTACCTTTGAGGAGCACGATGACCCAGAACCGACCTCCGCCCCCATCGGGGCCAACGCCGGACGAATCCCTGTCGGCCCGCTTCGGCGGTCGGGCCCCTGACGAGGCGTTCGAAGACCCGGCCGGGACCGTTGCCGAGACAGGGAGCACGAGCGAGACCAATGAGGTGGCGGCCGGGGCCGAGCAGCCTGCTCCGCCGCCAGACGACGAGGGCCCGGTGGCGCCAGGCGGTGAGCAGACCGCCTCTGCGGGCGCACCGTCCGCAGAGGAAGACACCCGCTCACAAGAAGAGCTCATTGCGGCCTTGAAGGCTGCCGAGGCTGCCCGCGACGAGTACCTCGAAGACCTGCGCCGAACGCAAGCCGAGTTCCAGAACTTCCGGAAGCG
>JALYGD010000028.1 GCA_030777265.1 Actinomycetota bacterium
CGGATTCCTAGCTCCGAGCCGCCTTTTCCGCCACCGGGATGGCCGCCTGGAGCCGGTCGAGCGCCCAGGGCTGCGGTAGGAGCGCGAGCGACTCGAACAGCGGCGGGGAGACGTTCGACCCGGTGACCGCGACACGTATGGGCTGAAAGGCCCTGCGGGCGCCCAGGCCGAGACGTTGGGGCAGCTCACGCAAGCCGTGCTCGATCGATTCGGCGCTCCACTCCCCGAGACCCGCCACGACCTCTGCCGCCGCCCCGAGCACCTTGACGGCATCCGCCGTGCCGAACACCTTGTCCACGGCCTTCCGGTCGAGGTCGATCTCACGGCGGAAGAGAAAACCGGCCTGGCGTTGCACCTCGTCGAGCCGCTCCATGCGCTCACGCACGAGGGGCACGAGGCTTCGCAGCAGGCGCCGCTCCGCCTCCGTCGGCGGGCTCGAGATGAAGGCCTCGCCGTAGGTGCCATCGAGGTAGGGCACGAGTCGCTCGGTGAGGTCGTCTTCATCGAGCTCGCGAATACGCTCGCCGTTGAACGCCGTGAGCTTGCCCACGTCGAAGGCGGCCGGGGTGCGGCCGACCGCGGAGATCTCGAAGGCCTCGATGAGCTCGTCGAGGCCCATGCGCTCTCGCCCGTCACCCGGCGACCAGCCGAGTAGAGCGAGATAGTTCAGGAGCACCTCGGGCAGGTAGCCCTGGGCGGCGAATTCCTCCACCGCAACGGAGCCGTGCCGTTTCGACAGCGGCTTGCGGTCCTCGGCCACGATCAGCGGCAGATGCGCGAACGCCTCCGGCGGACGCCAGGAGGACTCGCGCGCTGGCAACCCGGCCTCCGCGAGAGCCTCGTCGATGAGACCTTCCCGAGTGAACGCGCCATAGAGCAGCAGTTGCCGCGGGGTCACCGACAGGAGGTCCTCGCCGCGGCAGACGAGTGTCATGCCCTGGGCGACATCATCGGCGGTGCTCGCAAGAGGGTAAGTCGCGGTCCCATCGGCGCGCTGGACCACGAAATCCCCGATGTTCGCCCAATCGAAGCTCACGCGCCCGCGTACGAGGTCCTCGACGACGATCTCCCCCGAGACGGGCGTGGCCACCCTCACCGACGGAGGGGTGGTCTCCCCCGGGCGCGGCGCTCCGCGCAGCGCACCCTTGATGATCGGGGTTCGCCCGGCGGCCCGCTGGGATTCACGATGGGCCGTGAGCTCCTCAGGACTGGCGTAATCCTCATAGGCAACCCCCGATGCCAGCAGTCGTCGGACAACCCCCCCGTAGAAGGGGGCCCGCTCGGACTGTCGATAGGGGCCGTAGGGGCCCTTGACCTCGGGTCCCTCGTCCCAGTCGAGCCCGGTCCATCGCAAGGCGTCGATCATCGCGTGCATCGACCCCTGTGTGGCTCGGGTGACGTCTGTGTCCTCGATGCGGAGGACGAACCGGCCTCCGTAGCGACGGGCGTGCAGCCAGTTGTAGAGGGCTGTACGCACGCTGCCGACGTGGAGGAACCCGCTCGGAGCCGGTGCCAATCGCACGCGCGGCGGCCGGATGGAGTCGGACACGACAAGGCTCCAGAAGAGTGAGGGAGGGGAGCGGCCGATATGCTACTCCGGCCGTTGCAGAGGTCGTTCAGGGACCAGCGAAGCGGCCAGCGAGGTGACCACCCGTGGACCGAATCTTCGCAGCTTCCACCGCTCTGCCGACGTGGGCCCGCTGGGGCGGCTGGGTAGCGACCGGCAGCGCGGTGTTCCTCGCGACGGCGTTCTGGCACCCGCTGTGGCTGCCGGTCACGGCGGGCCTCGCTGCCTTCACGGCCTTCGCAAACCTCCCTGCCATCGGCTTTGACGGCCCCCTGCCGTTCTCGAGCATCGGTCTCCACGTGCGCGGCGAGGTCTTCACGTGGGATCAGGTCGTACGCGTCGAGGCGGGGGGTGATCACCGCCGTCTGCATGCCGTCGTTGTCGTCGACGGGCAGGAGGCGATGGTACCGCTGCGGGTGCGGGGAGAGCGGACCTGGGACGACTTCCGAGCGGCTCTCGCCCGACACGCTCCCGAAAAGGTCGGGTTCTAGCTGCGGACGGGCTCTGCTGAACGCCAGTGCCCGGGCTGCTAGAGGATGGAACCGGGCGTGTAGACGGCGGCCTCCGAGCGCTCTTTCGCGATCTCCTCGACCGCGGAGATGAACACCCCGACCTGTCGACGCGCGGTGCCAACGAGGTCCAGAGGTCTCCCGACAAGGTCGGCGAGTTCGTCAGCCCCGAGCGGGAGGCGGTCGTCAGCGGCGAGACGGGCGAGCAGGTCGTTGTCCTCGAGTTGCCCCTCACGCAGCTCACGGGCGACCGCGACCGCGTGCTCGCGGATGGCAGCATGTGCCTGCTCGCGACCGACTCCCTTCCGGACCGCCGCGACGAGTACCTTCGCGGTGGCCAGAAAGGGCAGGTATCGGCGCAGCTCCCGTTCGGCGACCACGGTATGGACGGCGAGCTCGTCGAGGACGGTGAGGAAGGTCTCGAGCAGTCCGTCAACGGCGAAAAAGGCATCGGGCAGGGCGACGCGCCGTACGACGGAGCAGGAAACGTCGCCCTCGTTCCACTGTTGACCAGCCAGGCCGGCCCCCATGGCGAGGTAGCCGGACAGCAGCGTGCAGAATCCGCTGATGCGCTCGCATGAGCGAGGGTTCATCTTGTGAGGCATAGCCGACGAGCCGACCTGCGATTCGGTGAAGCCTTCGCTGACGAGCTCATGGCCCGCCATGAGACGCAGGGTGGTCGCGAGGTTCGCCGGCCCCGAGGCGACCTGGGTGAGCGCGGCCAGCACATCGAGGTCGAGCGAGCGCGGGTAGACCTGTCCGATGCTGACAAGGACCTCCGAGAAGCCGAAGGTGCGCGCGAGGGAGACCTCGAGGTCCTCGAGCCGTTCCGCATCCCCGCCGAGCAGGTCTAGGAGATCCTGCTGGGTACCGACCGGCCCCTTCAAGCCTCGCAGCGGGTAGCGCGCCAGCAGCTCCTCGAGGCGCCGAAGCGCGGCGAGCAGCTCCTGTCCGGCGTTCGCGAAGCGCTTGGCGACGGTTGCGACCTGGGCGGGCATGTTGTGGGTGCGTCCCACGACGGCGACGAGCTCGTGCTCAGCGGCCCGCTCGGCCAAGCGGGCCAGCCCCGCCACGATCCGGTCACGTACGAGCTCGAGCGAGCGCCGGATCTGGATCTGCTCGACATTGTCGGTCACGTCGCGTGAGGTCAGAGCCTTGTGGATGTGCTCGGGAGGGTCCCCTCCGAGGTGACGTCCGGCGCGGGCGGCGAACTCGTCGATGCGGGCCTTGACATCGTGGCGCGTCTCGCGCTCCCGCGCCTCGATCGCGGCGAGGTCGACGTCCTCGATGGCTGCCTCGTAGGCCTCGACGACCTCGTCGGCTGCCTCGACCCCGAGCTCCCGCTGCGCCTGCAGAACAGCGAGCCAGAAGCGGCGCTCGAGCACGACGCGAGCGTGGGGTGACCAGATGTCGCGCATCGCCCGGCTGGCGTAGCGGGAGGCGAGCACGTTTGGAACGACGTCAACGTCCGGCACCGTGTCCCCGTTCGTGCGCTCGCGGCTGGTTCCCAGGGAGACCACTACCAGTCAGACCACTACGACACGGGCTCCCCCTCTTCGAGCCGGAAGCCCACCTCGAGCACGACCTGGAAGTGCTTCGGCTGTCCATCCTGGATCCAGCCGCGCACCTCTTTCATCTCGAACCAGTCGAGGTTGCGCATCGTCTCTGATGCGCGCTCGATCGCTCGTCGGATGGCGTCGTCGATGCCTTGCTCGCTCGAGCCCACCAGCTGAATCTTCTTGTAGATATTGCCGTCGCTCACGCGCTGCCTCCTCCCGGACCACCTGCGTCGCCGTCTCAGGAAACCTAAGACGGCTCCTCTCGCGTCGCTCCTGCGGAGCTCCGCTCTGGACCACCTCCGTCACGTCCTAAGAGACCTAAGAGGGCTCCCCTCGCTCTGCGGAGCTCCGCTCACGTCATCGTGCTCACGGTAGTCGAGTCGCCGCCCCGCCCCGCTCAACGCTACGCGGGGACGCCAGAAGAGCCGGCTGTCAGCGCATCGAGACGGGGTTCTCCAGTACGCCGATGCCCTCGATCTCGACGCGGACCGTCTGGCCGGGCTCGATCGGCCCGACACCCGCCGGCGTGCCGCTGAGGACGACGTCGCCGGGCAGGAGCGTCATCACCTGCGACACGTGGGAGACGATGGCGTCAACGTCGAAGACCATGTCGGCGGTCGAACCGTCCTGGCGCAGCTCACCGTCCAGATAGGTGCGCACACGCGCCCGGCCGGGATCGAGATCCGTGGCGATGGCAGGTCCGAGGGGGCAGAAGGTGTCAAAGCCCTTGGCCCGCGTCCACTGGCCGTCCTTGCGCTGGAGGTCTCGCGCCGTGACATCGTTGCCGCAGGTGAAGCCGAAGATGGCGTCGCGGGCCTGCTCCGGGGGAGTCTGGTGGGTCAGCCGGCCGATCACGACGGCGAGCTCCCCCTCGTAGTGCAGCTCGTTCGTCAGCTGAGCCGGGTAGCGGATGGGGTCGTAGGGGCCTATGACGGCGGTGGATGGTTTGAGGAAGATGAGGGGCTCGTCACCAACCTCCCCTCCCAACTCCCGTGCGTGGTCAGGGTAGTTGCGTCCGACGCAGACGATCTTGCTCGGGATGACAGGAGCGAGCAGGCGAACGTCGTCGAGGGGCAGGGCGCGGCCGGTGGGGCGGTGGAGGGTGAACGGGTGAGGCTCGATGATCGCGACCTTCCCGTCCTCGACCACCCCGTACGACGGTTGCTGCGAGGGCGGCTCTGAGAAGCGGACAACGAGCGGCATGGCGGCTCCCCAACGATGCGTCTACCCGACCGCTCCTGTGATCCAGGAGTGGCGCACGAGCGCCCAGACGTAGGCATCGGCGAGGGCCGTCCACGAGGCTTCGACGATGTTGGGGTGGACGCCCACGGTGTCCCAGGTCTCCTTGCCGTCGGTGGTCGTGACGAGAACACGCGTGACGGCATCGGTTCCCTGGGAAGCCTCGAGGATACGGACCTTGTAGTCGGCAAGGTGGACGCGGTCGAGGTCGGGCCAGGTCCCGTCGGTGGCATTGCGGAAAGCGTGGTCGAGCGCGTCCACGGGACCGTTGCCCTCCCCGGCGCCGAGCCTGCGCTCACCTCGGATGTCGACAGCGACCATCGCCTCGGCGTTCGAGCCAGCCCCGCCCCCTCCCACAGTGACCCTGAAATGCTGCAGCCGGAACGGCTCCTCGCCCAGCCGATCGGTGAGGCGCAGTAACAGGAGCGCGAATGACGCGTCGGCCGCGTCGTAGCTCCAACCGAGGTGCTCCCGCCGTTTGACCTCGTCGAGCACGTGCGCCGAGGTTCCCTCGTCGAGCTCGAGGCCGAGCGCCCGGGCCTTCAGGGCGATCGTCGCCCGCCCGGCCAGTTCGCTGACGACGAGGCGCTGGTGGTTGCCGACCAGGGACGGGTCGACGTGCTGGTACATGTCCGCGGCTTTCGCGAGCGCCGACACGTGCAGGCCGGCCTTGTGGGCGAATGCGCCGGATCCGACGTAGGGTTGACCAATCGGTGGAGCCTGGTTACAGAGCTCGGCGACCGCGTGAGCAACCGTGGTCATGTGCACGAGACGTTCGGGCGGGACCAGCTCGAGGCCGCGCTTGAGCTGAAGGTCGGCGAGGACGGTGAACAGGTTGGCGTTGCCGCAGCGTTCTCCCAGTCCGTTGGCGGTCCCCTGCACGTGCACGGCCCCTACCTCCACGCTGATCAGGGAGTTGGCGACAGCACAGCCGCCGTCGTCATGGAAGTGCACACCGACGTCGCAAGGCAGTGTGGCCAGCATGTCCGCCACCGCCGGCTGGACCGCCCACGGCATCGCACCGCCATTCGTGTCGCAGAGTACGACGCAGTCGGCGCCGGCCTCCGCCGCCGCCAGGGCGACTTCGCGTGTGTAGGCGCGGTCGCTGGCGTAGCCGTCGAAGAAGTGCTCGGCGTCGAAGAAGACGCGGCGTCCGGCGGACTTCAGGAACGCGATCGTCTCGGCGACCATGGCAAGATTCTGCGCCCGTGAAACGTCGAGCGCCCCCTCGACGTGGTAGCGCCACGACTTTCCCACGACACACACGACGGGCGTCCGAGCGTCGAGCAGCGCCCGCAGCATGAGGTCGTCCTCGACCGTCTTGCGTGGGTGACGGGTGGCTCCGAACGCCGCGAGCGTCGCCTGCGCGAGGACGAGCTCGCCGTCGGCTGCGCGGCGGAAGAACTCGGTGTCCTTCGGGTTGGCGCCAGGCCAACCCCCCTCGATGAAGTGGACGCCGAGCTCGTCCATGCGGCGAGCAACCTTCAGCTTGTCGTCCACTGTGAGGTTGACGCCCCTGCGCTGCGTGCCGTCGCGCAAGGTCGTGTCGTACAGCGCAGGTTGCGGAACCGCGGGACCCGTCCCTCCCGGCTCCTTTGCGCCGGGGCTGCGCGGATCCGTTCCGCGTGGTCGGTCGTGCTCGCTCACCGGATCGTCCTCTCGGTTGGGACGCCGGGTGCGGGCGAGGCGCCGGATCTCGACCCGGGCCGCTCCCGCAGCCCGGTGCGTCACGGCGGGCTACGGGAGGCAGCCGATGATAATGATCGTGCGACCGACGACTGCCAAGGAGAGCGCTGGAGGACGACGCACAGCGCCCTCGGCTCCAAGCGCCCGTCGAACAGTCCGGCCGGAGGTCACATCCGCTCCCTCGAGCTCAACCGCCTGCGACTCACACGGCATGCGTGCGATCCGCGCACAGCCTGCCAGAGCGAGTCCGTGACGTCCACTCCACCTAGCCGGTTAGTTGCGCGGTCACCCATCGGCGGTCGCCCGCTCGAGCATGCTCGTGAGCAGACGGTCCCACTGCGCCGCCACGGCGTCGATCTCGAAGTGCTCGAGGCAGTGCTGGCGCGCCGCCCGTCCGTAGCGGTCGGCTCGGTCGAGCGCACGCCGGATCGCCGCCACCAGCTGCGCCTCCTCATCAGGAGCCACGATCTCTCCGGTCACCCCCGGGCGCACGATCTCGGGGATCCCGCCGATATTCGTGGCCACCGCAGGCAGCCCACTCAGGCCTGCCTCGATGAGGACGCCCGGCATGACCTCGGTGCGACTGGGCAGCACGACCATGTCGGCGGCGGCGAAGGCGTTGGCCGGGTGATCGACCGGCCCGGCAAAGACCACCCGACCGGGCGCGACCTCACCCGCCAGCGCCCGCAACGCCTCGTACTCCGGGCCGCCTCCGACCACGAGCAGTTGGCATTCTTCGCAGCCCGCAAGCGCACGAATTGCCGCGTCGGCGCCCTTCTCCGGCACCAGCGCGCCGAT
>JALYGD010000029.1 GCA_030777265.1 Actinomycetota bacterium
CGCTCGGCACCCGTTCAGACGACGGGCCGAGCATGCCGGCAGGTCTAGGATGCCTGCGGACCTCCTTTTCCCGATCACAGGAAGGGCGGCAGGTGGCCAAGGACGTGGCCAAGGGGGGGCTCGCCGGCGTCATCGCCGCACAGACCGCCCTCTCGTGGATCGATGGCGAACGCGGCATGCTCGTTTACCGCGGCTACGCGATCGACGACCTCGCTTCGAACGCCTCGTTCGAGGAGGTGGTGCACCTTCTGCTCGAAGGGTCGCTGCCGACCAAGTCCCAACTCGACGACGTCAAGGACCGGCTCGGCAAGTACGCCGCCCTTCCCGAGTACGTCGTTCAGGTCCTTCGGGCCCAGTCGAAGGCCGCTGCCCCGATGGAAGCGCTTCGCACCGGCGTCTCACTGTTGGGCGCTGGGCTGACCACGCCCGATGCGATCGACTTGGAAAACACGAAGGAACGAGCCTACGCCATCGTCGCGCAGATACCCGCCGTCATCGGCGCCTTTCAGCGCGGCCGGAGAGGCGATGACCCGGTTGCGCCCGACCCGAGCCGGTCCCTGGCCTACAACCTGCTGCTGGGCCTGATCGGTCATGAGCCCACCGAGGCTTTCGAGCGCGCAATCGACGTCGCACTCGTGCTCCATGCCGAGCACACCCTCAACGCCTCGACGTTCGCGGCACGCCTGACGGCTTCGACCCTCTCGGACATCTACTCCGCTATCACCTCCGCCATCGGCACGCTACGCGGACCTCTGCACGGGGGTGCCAACGAGCAGGTCGCGAACATGCTCGAGGAGATCCCATCGGTCGACGCCGTGGAGGACTACATCGACCGTAAGCTCCAGGCCAAGAAGCGGATCATGGGCTTCGGGCACCGCGTCTACAGGACCGAAGACCCACGGGCAAAGCACCTGAGGGAGTGGGCGCAGCAGATCGCCGACGCGATGGGCGAAAGCGAAGTGGTCGACAAGGCTCTCCGGGTCCAGGAAGTCGTCCTGGAACGCAAGGGACTGTACGTGAACGTCGACTTCTTCTCGGCCCCGCTCTACACCTCGCTGGGCATACCGCTGGACCTGTTCACACCGATCTTCGCCGCGTCCCGGGTAGCAGGCTGGACGGCCCACGTGCTCGAGCAGCAGGCCGACAATCGGCTCATTCGTCCCTCCTCCGAGTACATCGGGGATCGCCGCGCCGAATGGGTACCGATCGAGGAACGCGGCTGACCGGGCGCTACCTCGTGGACGGCTCGAAGCGCTCCACCCACTCCGCGCGCCACTCGGCCGCCGCTCAAACAGCCGTCACACGCACGGCGTGGTAGCCGCTCGCCCCGTCGGGGAAGGGCGTCCGGATCTGCTCCTCCTGCACGTGCCCGCGTTTGTCGCTTGCCCGCACCCGAAGGACGTGCGGTCCGGGTTGGGCCTCCCATTCGGTTCGCCACTGCCTCCACGCGTCGTCCGACAGCGCAGCCGACAGTTCCGCCTGCCTCCAGGGCTCCCCGTCGACGGACACCTCCACTTTCGCGATGCCAGCGGGCGGCGCCCACGCCACGCCCGCGATCGTCACCGGTCCGACTTTCACCCTTCCCGATCGCGGGACGTCGATACGCGCCTGGGTCTTGACCGGCCCGAACTTCGCCCAGCCGCGTGGCACCCAGTAGGCGTCGAACGCCTCAAGGGTCGTGAGCTCGATCTCCTCCAGCCATTTCGTCGCCGACACGTGCCCGTAGAGGCCCGGCACCACGAGGCGGGCCGGGAAGCCATGGGCGGGTGGCAGCGGCTCGCCGTTCATGCCCACGACGAGCAGCGCGTCACGCCCGTCGTAGGCGAGCGCGGTCGGAAAGCCGACCGTGAAGCCGTCGACGGCCCGGCCGACGATCTGCGTCGCCCCCTCCCTCACCCCGGCCATGTCGAGGATCGTCCGCAGCGGCACGCCACGCCATGCGGCGTTGCCTACGAGCTCGCCGCCGACCTCGTTCGAGACGCACGCGATCGTGATGTAGCGCTCCACCAGCGGCATGGCGAGGATCTCGTCGTAGATGAGCTCGACCTCCCGGTCGACCATCCCGCTGATCTTCAGTCGCCAGGTGTCGACGTCGACCCGGGGGACGACGAGGCTGACATCGATGCGGTAGAAGCGGTCGTTGGGCACGACGAGCGGGGTGAGGCCCGGTATGTCGAAGCTTGCCTCGAGGGGCGGCGCGACGAGCGGCTCCCCCGCGGGAGGGATGGCTGCTTGCGGCCCACGGGGGCGCTGGATGAGATAGCGCCCCGTGGCCGCCGAAACCGCTGCCGCAGCCAGCACCGAGGCAGTGACCACAAGGAAGCGTCGGCGGTCCCCGTCCGCCTGTCCGGCGGCCGGGCACTCAGCGCATCGTGGGCCAGCGCTAGCCATAGTCAGCAGTCCCCGCAGGGTGAGCACACCGGCGACCACGGCCGCGGCGCCAGAGAGGGCGGCCGGTCCGGGCGAGGCCTCCGGTTGCCCGAGGGCGGTCAGGAAGCCGAGCACCCCGAAGCCCCCGAAGCCAGCCCATACCAGAACCGGTCTGCGCAGGCCGACGGTCCCGAGAACCGCCCCGATGAGGAGCGCGATCACGGCTATGCCGAGGTTGAGCGCGAGCTTGTCGTACAAGCCGAAAACCGCGATAGCAAGGTTCTTCACGCCGGAGGGCACCCGGTCGATGACCGCAGCCCCGACCGACACCACCAGCGAGGGAACGCCGGGGACGAGCGCTGCGACAAGCTCCCCGACCGCGAGCGCAACCGCCGCACCCGCGATCCCGGCCACAGCCGCCTTCCGCTGCACAGCCTGCGACCTTCGGTTCCCCATGCCCGTGCCCCTCGTCATCCACGCAGCGGAGCGGTAGCGGCCCAGTCCTTGGCGACAACGCTACGGCAGGACGAACGTTCGCAGCCCGCTCCCCCGGTAACCGCCCCGGCGACCCTGCCGATCCCGGTCGCTGCCGTCAGCCGCCATTCGAGGACGCGCACGACATTGGAGAAGTCGTCGGTCCAGACAAGCTCGCGTCCCGGTTCGACTACGAGGGGCTGCCAGGCGGGCTCGGCGGTCAGGGGCGCCAGTGTCTCGCTCGTCTCGGCGAGCACGGCCCAGGTCACGCTGCCGAGCACAGGATCGAGAGTGGCGGTACGGACGGCTGCGGCGAGGCCTTGATGTCGGGCGATGCCGGCCACGACCGGTTCGAGGTCCATGTGGCGGTTGCTGATGTGGAAGACGATGAGACCTCCCGGTGCCAGCTTCGAGCGGTAGAGCTCGACCGCCTCGCTGGTCATCAGGTGCACCGGGATGGCGTCGGAGCTGAAGGCGTCGACGATG
>JALYGD010000030.1 GCA_030777265.1 Actinomycetota bacterium
GGGTGAGGGGCTGTTGAGGGTGGCCCCCCCGTGAGCCCGGCGAGACGGCGCAGCGCTTCGGCGTCGAGGACCCCGACCTTGCGGTAGCCCAGCTCAACCAGACCGGCGGCTTTGAACTCGTGCAATACACGGCTGACGCTCGTCCGGTGCACACCTAGAAGTTCGGCCATCACCGCCTGGCTCAACGCCACCTCGCCCCCCCGGGTCTGGCTGAGCAGCAACCGCGCAAGGCGATGTTCGACCTCGCCTGGCAGGGTGTCCAGCAGCCGCTGCTGGAGGTGACTGGCCCGCACAGCCAGCGACTTCAGCCACAACTGGGCCAGTTCACTGCGGCGTCGCAACGCCCGCAGGAACTCACCCGAGGGGATCGACAGCACGTGGCTCTCCTCCAACACCTGGGCATCGAAGGGTTCTCGACTTCCGCTCAGCAGCGGAACATCACCGAACAACCCGCCGGAGCGCACCACGTCCACCGCGACACGGTGACCGGGCCCGTGCTGAGACAGCTCCACGGCACCCGAGCACAGCAGGTGGACCCAGGCAGGCACCTCTCCGCGCCGGAAGATGATCCAGCCCGCAGGGTAGGTCTGGTCGCGGAAGCCCACACCTGCTTCGGCTAGATCGGCCACGGCGAGGGAGAACCCCCCGTCGCCGCTGCTCGAGCCGCCGGTGAAACGCCGACCTTCTGTCTGTACTGGCCCAGCCAAGCTTCCCATGCCGATGAAACCCCGTCGACCTGCCACGAATTTCCCACGATGTCGAATCGGGCAGTCCCGCAGCGCCACGACTCAGCCGACGCCCCCCGGCGGCCCAGCTTCGACGATCCGCGCGTAGCCATTGCGACGCCTCCTGTGACGCGCAACAGCACCCTCGCCGGGGCGTGTTCTGCCCGTCCTTACCCATTGCTGCACGTGCCACAGTCGCGGAATCGCGACCGTCAGGGTCGTATTTCCGAGATGCAAGCCCCTGTAGGGGCAGAGGAAATACGAGACGAAGGAGTGAAAATGCGCAAGATCCTCGTGTCAGGTGCCCTGGGCGCCGTGTTGGTGCTGTCTCAGGCAGCACCGGCGCTGGCCCACAGCACCGACGCTGAAGTGAGCAGCGACGGAGTGAGGGTCAACTACTCCACTATCGACCACGAAAGCGACGACGGGCTGCTCGGAATCTTCGACTACGACGACGAGAACGACGGCGACAGCCTGCTCGAAGACATTCTCGGCGTCAGCTTCGATGACGAGAACGACGACGAGAATGACGGGGTCCTCGGCATCTTCGACTACGACGACGATGACGAGGATGACGGGCTACTCGGCGGCATCCTCTAGAGATGGCAGCGGGGCCGCGTGATGCACGTGCCCCCCGCCTTACTGCCCAAGCGGATGCCCTGACGAGCGATTCAGTGCAGCGAACATCCTGCAAGGAAACATCTAGGCCGGTGGGCCGACGAAGGTCGACCCACCGGCTCCGGATGCTCCCTCTTGGGGGCACGTGGGTGAGGGGTTGACAGCGTCGCGGCGAGGGCTAGCGTCGCGCCGATTTCCTCCTTTCAGAGGACAGGCGGATGCGAGTCTCCTCCCTCGTGGCGCTCCACGCCCTGGTGGTGGTTGCGGCGTTTGCCGCTCCCGCGCAGGCGGGCGGCGACCCTCTCCAGCCGGCGCAGTGGGCCCTGCCCGCCGTTGCCGCCCCGGATGCTTGGCAGAGCGCGACCGGGAGGGGTGCCATCATCGCGGTGGTGGATACCGGCGTCGATCGTGACCACCCGGAGTTCCAGGGCCGTCTCCTCCCCGGGGCCTCCTGGGTCTGCCCCCGCGCTGTGCAGGCGCCCTGTGGCGATTGGGATGACCGCAACGGCCATGGCACGCATGTGGCGGGTATAGCGGCGGCGCCGCTTGACGGGCGGGGCATCGTGGGGGTGGCCAAGGACGCGAAGATCCTGCCCGTGCGAGTGCTGGACGAGAAGGGCGTGGGCATCCCTCGGCACGTCGCTGCGGGAATCCGCTGGGCGGTGGATCAGGGCGCGGATGTGATCAACCTCAGCCTCGGCGGCCTGCCGCTGCTGAGTCAGGTAGGGGGGCTGGTGGGGCTCGACGGCGGCTTCTTCGACGCTATCAACTACGCGCTGGACCACGACGTGCTGGTGGTCGCCGCGGCCGGCAACGATGCCTTGCCGCTGTGCAGCAATCAGGAGCTGCTGTCGGCGGGCGTCTTGTGTGTCGGAGCGGTGGACCGGGACGGGGTTCGTTCGGGATACTCGAACTTCGGCATCGGTGTGCAGGTGGTGGCGCCGGGCGGTGCGGGGGGCACGCCGTGTGGCGATCCTCGTGAGGACGTCCTCTCCACGGTCGCGCCCGACGGTGTCCTACTCGGCCGGTGCCAAGCACGTCACCCGCTAGGGGAATCTCCCACCACCGTGCCCACCGAGGCTCTGACTGGGTATACGGCGCTGGCGGGGACCTCGATGGCAGCACCGCACGCGGCTGGTGTCGGTGCCCTGCTCGCCGAGGACGGCGTCCGCGGCCGCGACGCGGCCAACCGGATTCGGGCCACCGCCGACGACCTGGGGCTGCCCGGCGCGGACCTCGTCTACGGCTGGGGGCAGGTGAACGCCGCAAAGGCGGTGGCAGGAGCCCCCTAGCCTGCACGAAGGCGCTGTGAAGGCTCGGGCGTAGCTGCGTGTCTTGGCTTTATTGTGGAAGATGCGCGCGCTCGCCTGCCCCGCCACCCCCAGCCCGTGCCACCCGATTTACCAGCATGGTGACCCGCACGGTGCTCACAGTCGACAGCATGTTTCTACCCTTGCTCTCATCCTCCGTTGCGTCGCTTCCACCGCACGCCGCCCGTGAGGATCGCAGCCGCCCCCGCTGCGGCGCCGGCTGCGACCCAGTCCTTGCGGGTGAAGGGGGCGGTTGCATCCGCGAAGACTGCACCCTCCTCTGCCCGCTGCCCGACGGGCGGCCCCACGGGACCGCAGTCCTTGGCTATCGCGATGACTTCAGCGAGATGAAGCGCCCTTCTAGTGGCCTGCAGATGTTCGATCTGAGTGCGGCAGCTGAAACCGTTCGCGATGATGAAGGTGCTCTCACCGGCATCGCGCACTGCCGGCAGGAGTTTCCGCTCACCGCACGCCACGGAGACGTCGTACTTGTCGCCGGCCTCGAAACCGAACGAGCCGGCCAGGCCGCAGCAGCCCGCGTCGAGCTCCTCCCACTCGAGGCCGAGCCGCTCGAGCGCCTCGAACTCTGCGTCCATGCCCATCGCCCCCTTGTGGTGGCAGTGACCGTGAACGACGGCCTTGCGGTTCAGTCGCGGAAAGTTGTAGTCGGCCTCGTGTAGGAGGAACTCGGACAGGGTCATGGTTGCTGCGGCGATGCGCTGAGCGTCGACGTCGTGGGGCTTCATCTTCACGAGTTCGTCGCGGAACACCACGGTGCAGCTGGGCTCCATCCCGATGATCTTGATACCCGCTGACACGTCCGAGCGCACGGTCTCGATCAGCCGGTCGAGGTAGCGCTGGGCGAGGTCGAGAAAGCCGTAGTCGTACAGGGGCCGACCGCAGCAAAACAGCCGGGAGGGGATGGTGACCTGGTAGCCGGCGTCCTCGAGCACGGCCACCGTCGCCTTCCCGACCGCTGGGTGGAAGTAGTTCGTGAAGGTGTCGGGGAAAAGCAGCACCGGCGGCCTGTCCGGGTTGGGCACCGGCCGCTGTCCGAACCACTGACGGAAGGTCTGTCCGGCATAGATGGGTGCGGGCCGCTGCGGTGCGATCCCGGCGGCCTTCTTCAGCGAGGTGCTCAGCCGTGGCCGCCGCAGAAGCGCGTTGGTGATGCCCGGAACCAGCGAGGCCAGCCGCGACCACACGTTGATGAGCCCCAACGCATAGTGTGCGGGTGGGTGCAGGCGGCGCTTGTAGTGGTGGTAGAAGAACTCGGCCTTGTAGGTGGGCATGTCCACGTTGACGGGGCAGTCGGTCGTGCAGCCCTTGCAGGACAGACACAGCTCGAGTGCTTCTTTGACGTGTTCGTCTCGCCAGCCTTCGAGCTGGGAGTCGGGCTGGAGCATCTCGAACAGCAGCCTCGCCCGGCCCCGGGTCGAGTGCATCTCCTCGTGGGTGACCATGTAGCTGGGGCACATGACGCCGTGCCCGTCGTCACGCCGGCACTTGCCCACGCCGATGCAGAGCAGCGCTGCGTGGGCGAACGACCCGCCGTCCTGGGGGTAGCCGAACTTCACCTTCGGCTCCCACGGCCGGTAGTTCGGGCCGAGACGGAGGTTCTGGTCGACCTTGTAGGGGTCGACCACCTTGCCGGGGTTCATCCTGTTGTCGGGGTCCCAGATGGCCTTGAACTCGCCGAAGGCCTGCACGATCTCGGGTCCGAACATCTTGTGGAGCAGTTCGGCGCGCTGTTGGCCGTCGCCGTGCTCGCCGGAGTAGGAGCCGTTGTACGACGACAC
>JALYGD010000031.1 GCA_030777265.1 Actinomycetota bacterium
ACGAGCGTGACGCTGCGGTAACCGCGCCGCAGGGCGTAGTCGATGGCCGATCGCACCAGCCGTTTCGTTCCCTCCTCTGAGATCGGCTTCACTCCGAAGGCTGACGTCTCGGGGAAGCGAAGCTCCTCGCCCACCCCAAGCTCCTCCTGGAGAAAACGTGTGAGCTTCTTCGCCTCGGGAGAGCCGGCCGGCCATTCGACTCCGGCGTAGACGTCCTCGGTGTTCTCGCGGAAGACGACCATGTCGATCTTCTCGGGCTGTTTCACGGGTGAGGGGACGCCCGCGAAATGGCGGACGGGCCGCACGCAGGCGTAGAGGTCGAGCGTCTTGCGCAACGCGACGTTGAGAGAACGAATGCCACCCCCCACTGGGGTCGTGAGCGGCCCTTTGATGCCGACGAGGAAATGGCGGAAGGCTTCGATGGTTTCATCGGGCAGCCAGATCGCCTCGTCGTAGACGCTGTTCGCCTTCTCGCCGGCGAATACCTCCATCCAGACGATTCGCCGCTGGGCCGGGTACGCGTTCTCGACCGCGGCCTCGAGGACGCGGCGGGCGGCTGCCCAGATGTCGGGACCGGTGCCATCGCCTTCTATGAACGCGACGATCGGCTGGTCGGGAACCTCGAGACGTCCATCCCTGATCGTGATCGTTTCGCCCTCGTCGGGCACCCGGACCTTGTCGTAGACCACGATTTGCTCCTGACTTTACAGAAACACGGTGACGCATCGCTCGACGAAGTGCCGTGCCCTCGGCGGGCCGCGGCGAGACGTGGGCCAGCGTGACCAGCGGTCGGCCAGGTTAGCGTAGGGTCTTGCGCTTCCCTGTTGTTCTCGTCCGGGGCCTCCGCTCTCAGCTGGTCAAGAGTCGCCAGCCCAGGTAGGCCCGCCCACCCGGCGACCTTCGCTCGCCGGCCCCAGGTAGGCGCCCCTCGCGCTTTCCGTCTTAGGTTGGCCTAACCTATAGTCGGCTGAGTGAGCGTACTGAGTTTCGCAGCCCCCACCGGCCGTTCTGAGGCGCACGAGCGGCCGGCGACGCGACCGCGGGCCGTGGTAACCGGGGCCGCCGGCTTCGTCGGCAGTCACCTCGTAGAGCGGCTCTTGGCTGATGGTTGGACGGTTCGCGGCGTCGACGTGCTCACCGATACCTACGACCCTGCCCTCAAGCTCGCGAACCTTTCTGCGGCCGCCGAATGTCCGCGCTTCGATCTCGTGGTCGCCGACCTCGTCGACGCTGACCTCGTGGCCCTGCTCGACGGAGCTACGGCCGTGTTTCACCTGGCCGGAGAGCCCGGGGTCGCCGGATCGTGGGGGCCGCGGTTCGAGCGCTACGCACATTGCAACGTGGTCGCCACCCAGCGGTTGCTCGAGGCGGCAGCCGAGGTCGGCGTGGAACGGTTCATCTACGCCTCGAGCTCCTCCGTCTACGGCCACAGTGCCGCGCGCCCCTCGCGGGAAACCGATCTGCCCGCCCCGCGCAGCCCCTACGGGGTGAGCAAGCTGGCTGCCGAGCACCTCGTCGGGGCCTACGCCCGCGAGCGGTCGCTCACCACCGTGTCGCTGCGCTACTTCACCGTTTACGGGCCGAGACAGCGCCCCGACATGGCCTTCCACCGCTTCATCCTTGCAGCGCTCGGCGACCGCGACGTCGTCGTGCACGGTTCGGGCCGCCAGGTCCGCGACTGCACGTACGTGGACGATGTCGTCGCCGCCACGGTTGCTGCCGCTCACGCCGACTTCGTCCCGGGTGACGTGCTCAACGTCGGAGGGGGAAGACCGACGAGCCTGCTCCAGGTGCTCGACCTCCTCGGCGAGCTGCTCGGCCGTCGCCCCGCGATCGTGCACGCGCCACCTTGCCCGGGGGACGTTGCACGTACCGAAGCCGCGACCGACCGGGCCCGGGCGAGGCTCAGCTGGGCACCCGCGACCGGGCTCGCAGCCGGCCTCGCCAGGCAGGTCGCGTGGCAGCGGCTAGCAGGACGCCAGCCCACAACAGGGAGCGTGCGACCTCCGGACCTCCGAAGCGCCGAAAGTCCGGGAACAGCCATACGGGCGGCAGCGGCAGCCCCAAGTTGAAGGGGTCAACGGCGAGGTGTACGACGCCATCCCGGGCCGCCCAGGCGAGGGCGGCGGCCACGGCAAGGGACCAGGCGGCTAGCACGACCGTCGTCCGGGGAATGCGCTCTGCCCCGAGCGCGACGAGCACGACGAGTGCCGGGAAGCCAGCTATGAGGAGTCGCCCCGGGAACCACCAGCCCATGATCGTGATCGAGGCGAACGTGCCCACGAGCACGCCGACCGCAAAGGTTGCGCTCGGCAGCAGTGCGAGCCGCCGTGTCCCCTGGCGCCACCGCCACACGCCCCACACGCCCACCATCGCCGCCGGTAGCCACCGGAACAGGCCGAAGCGGGCATCGAGGAACAAGCCGTAGAGACGATACGTCCGCCACATGAAGTCGAAGTGGTCGGTGAGGATGACATCGTCCGGGTGACCCGACCACACCGCGTTCACGGAGTACGGGGTGACTCCACCGAACGTCTCCAGGTGCCACCATATGTAGTGGGCTCCGGCGGTGGCGCTGATGACCGTCGCGATGGCCAGCGCCCGCCCATCTCGGCGGAAGCGCCACGCCCACGCGCCGGCGAGCAGCCCGCCCACGGCGGTGTACTTGATCCCCAGCCACGCGAGGGCGACGAGAGTGAGCGCGAAGGCCAGCGGATGGGGGCGTGCCCGGGGAGACCGGAGGAGCGGTCTTGGCCTGCCCGGGAAGGGCCGCAGGCCCGGGCGGGTGGGACGATGCAAGACCGCGACGGAGGCTGGAGGGACCTCCTGACCGGTGCAGATGAGCAGGGCGGCCCCGACCGCCAGCGCCGCAGGGGCCTCAGGGTAGATCTGTGAGGCATAGACGAGCCCGGGAGCACCGACCCCCACGACGATTCCGCCCGTGAGCGCGGCGAGCGGCCGCGCCCCGTAGCGGCGGGCGAGCAGGGCGCCGCAGGCCATGGCCGCCGACCACAGCACGACGAGAAAGCGCTGGATGCCCTCCACGCCCGCGA
>JALYGD010000032.1 GCA_030777265.1 Actinomycetota bacterium
GCCGTGCGGCAAGAGGTGTCCGCACGGCGTCTTGGTCGGGCTGGCCGGACTTGAACCGGCGACCCCTCGCCCCCCAGACGAGTGCGCTACCTGACTGCGCCACAGCCCGTTGCTCGACGTCGCGCCCGCGAGACGCTGCGCGGACGCTACCACGTGCAAGCTCGACCGACGACTCGGCTCACCCTCGCCGACAACGCGTTCAGCAGCGGCGACCGCGCGCATTTTCCGCAACACGAACTCCGGCTCGTGAAACGATCAGGGACGCTTTCGGCGGCGCTCTCGTCCCCCGCTGCGGCGATCCTCGAAGACGAGCGGCACTCCGACGAAGCCGTAGCGGTCTCGCAGTTGCCGCTCGAGATAGCGACGGTAGGTCGCAGGGACCTGGCCGTTCGCGAAGAGCAGGAACGTCGGTGGAGCCGTACCAACCTGCGTCGCGTAGCGTATGCGCAGCGGACGTCCCCCGCGGGTGGGTGGTGGCGGCACCCGGGTCGTCGTGTCGTGCAGCCACGTGTTCAGCTCCCCAGTCGGGATACGGACGTGGTAGGCCTGCCACACCTCTCGGAGGCGCGGCAGGATCCGGTCCAGCCCGCGACGGGTTAAGGCGGACACGTTGAGGCGGGGCGCCCACGCCGCGAAGCTGAGAAGCCGTTCGAGTTCGAGTTCGAGGTCGACGCGTCGGTCGGGGACCACCAGGTCCCACTTGTTCAGAACCAGCACGATCCCGCGGCCGGCGTCCCGAACCATCGCCCCGAGGCGTTGGTCCTGCTCGCCGAGCGGCTCGGACGCGTCGACGACGAACACGACGAGGTCGGCCCCCTCGACCGCCCGCCGAGTTCGGTCGACGCTGTACAGCTCGATTTCCTCCCCATGGCGGTAGCGGCGGCGGAGGCCGGCGGTGTCGACGAAGATCCAGGGCTCGTCGTCGAGCTCCGCGAGCGCTTCGATGGCATCGCGGGTTGTGTGCGGTACGGGGTCGACAATCGCGCGCTCGGTACCGACCAGCCGATTGAAGAGTGAGGACTTGCCCACGTTCGGCCGGCCCACGATCGCCACGCGCGGGACGCCAGACTCGTCAAGGGCGTCCGCGCCAGAGTCGGTCGGCAGGGCGCCGACGATGGCGTCGAGGAGGTCCCCCATGCCGCGGCCGTGGGCGGCCGAGACAGGACGGGGCTCCCCCAGGCCGAGCGCGTAGAGGTCGGGCAGGTCGGGGAGTTGCTTCGGCGAGTCCACCTTGTTCGCGACCAGCAGGACGGGGACGGCCGCGCGGCGAAGCAACCGCGCGTAGCGCTCGTCATCCTCCACGAGGCCGACGGTGACATCGACGACGAACACGACCTGGTCGGCTTCCGCGATGGCTCGCTCCGCCTGCTCGGCCACTCGACCACTCATGCCTTCGGCGGCATGCTCCCAGCCGCCGGTGTCCACGACGAGAAAAGGCCTCCCCCGCCAGCTTGCGAAGTGCTCGGTCCGGTCGCGGGTGACGCCTGGGCGCTGCTCGATGATGGCCGCACGGTGGCCGATCACCCGATTCACCAGAGTCGACTTGCCGACATTCGGGCGCCCCACGACGACCACCCTCGGAAGCTGTCGGCGCAGGGCACTGGGGTGTGAACGCGAACGCGGGCTGGCCGGTGCGACCGGCTCGTCGTCATCCCACGCCACCTCCCTCGCCGCCGCCTCCCCCGTCGCCGGCTTAGGCGTCCTAAGACGCCTCCTCTCGCGTCGCTCCTGCGGAGCGCCGCTCACGGTCCTCCCCCGCCCCACGACGCCCGACTCGCCGCCACTTGCCGTGCCAGGGGAGGACCCGCTCGCCCTCGGCCCCCCCTGTCCACGCCATACGGCCCGGGCAAGCGACGCAATCGCCTCGACGGCCTCGTGCGCGCTCATGGTGGTGGTATCGATCTCCCAAGCGTCCTCGGCTTGCGCCAACGGTGCCACCGCCCGTCCGGCGTCCTGCATATCGCGCTGATACAGGTCCCTTTCCACCGTGACCTGGTCGGCGCTGCCGAGCTGGGAGGCACGGCGCCGAGCCCGCTCCTCCCGGCTAGCCGTCAAGTAAATCTTCAAATCCGCATCCGGAAATACCACGGTTCCGATGTCGCGCCCCTCCACCACCCCGCCATCCTCAGCCGCTTGGCGCTGCACGGGGACCATCGCCTCGCGCACGGACGCGTGTGCTGACACCGTGGAGACGGCAGCGGTGACGTTTTTACCGCGTATCTCCTCCTCCACGTCGTCGCCGCAGAGGTGGGCATGCCCCGCGCGCTGCTCGATCCGCACGGTGCGAGCGATCTCAGCACAGGCGGGCTCGTCGCTGGGATCCACGCCACTCCGCAGCACCGCCAAGGTCACGGCCCGGTACAGCGCACCGGTGTCGACGTGGGGCA
>JALYGD010000033.1 GCA_030777265.1 Actinomycetota bacterium
TCGTCTATCTCGAACACCTCGAGGCCGAGCGGGGATTGGCACAGAACACCCTCGACGCGTACCGGCGCGACCTCGAGCTTTACGCCCGCTACCTTCGCGAGCACGACATCGACGGCCCACTCCAGGCCACAGAAGAGGACGCCGAGGCTTTCGTCGCTTGGGTGCGTGAGCAGGTCAGCGTGACGGGTCGCCCATATGCGACCACCTCCATCGCCCGAACCGTCGTTGCAGTGCGAGGTCTGCATCGCTTCCTCGCTCGGGAGGGGCTGACCGCCGACGACGTAGCCGCTGACGTCGGCACCCCCGCCACACTACGCTCACTTCCGAAGGCGATCAGCGTCGAGCAGGTTGAGCGGCTCCTCGACGTCGTGGCAGGTGATGAACCCCGCGACCTGCGGGACCGGGCGATCCTCGAACTCCTGTATTCCTCCGGGTTGCGGATCAGCGAGCTGGTCGGACTGGACAGCGACGAGATCGACCGCGTCGAGCGCCTGGTGACCGTCACGGGAAAGGGCTCGAGGATGCGGGTCGTGCCCTTCGGAGCGGCAGCAGCCGCAGCGCTCGACGCGTGGCTCGTGCGGGGGCGCGTCGCTATGATGCCGACTACGTCTGCAGCCTTCGTGAACGTCCGGGGCAAACGCTTGACCCGGCAGGGCGTCTGGAAGATCGTCAAGACGCGCGCGGCCGTCGCTCGCCTCGATGCCGCGGTGTCGCCGCACACGCTGCGGCACTCGTTCGCGACGCATTTGCTTGACGGCGGCGCGGACGTGAGAGTGGTTCAGGAACTCCTCGGCCACGCCAACGTCACGACCACTCAGATTTACACCCTCGTGAGCCGCGCGCGTCTTCGCCAGGTCTACGAGCAGGCGCATCCGAGGGCGCGACGCTCACACTGAGATGACCCGGAAGGATCGGCGGTATGGACTGGGAGAGGCTCGAGAGGCTTCGCACACAGCTAGACGAGGATCGCCAGCAGCAGCTATCGCAGCTGGAGTTGTTTGGTGCGGATCCTTATGGAGGGGCGGTGACCAACCTCGGGAACACGGAAGAAGCTGGATTCGCGGACTCTGCGCAGATCACCGAGCAGCGCAGCGAGGCGCTGGCCCAGATCGACCAGGCGCGGAGCCGCTTGCAGCAGATCGACGAGGCCCTCGACCGGCTGAAGGAGGGGACCTACGGCATCTGTGTCGAGTGCGGTACGGAGATCAATCCTGCCCGGCTCGAAGCACGTCCTTTGTCGATCCGCTGTGTGGAGTGCGCCGCCAAGGCCAGCTGAAGCCGTCGGAGTGCTCAGCGTCGAGGGGGCAGGGCGGTGACGGTCTACGCTACGAGTTCGCCTCTCAACGTACGGCGCCTCAACGAACTTGCGGGTCCACCGCCTGCCTCGGCGAACCGGCGCCGGGTCGCGCTCGTGGTCTGCGACTCGCTCGGCATCGGTCATGCGCCTGACGCCCCGCAGTACGGAGACGAGGACGCCAACACGCTGTCACATGTCGCTGCAGTCGTGGGCGGACTATCCCTCCCGATGCTCCAACGATGGGGAATCGGTCGGCTCACCGAGATCGTTGGCGTGCCACCCGTAGCCGAGCCCGAAGCAGTCGTCGCGCGACTGACGCCGACGGGTGCGGGCAAGGACAGTACGACTGGCCACTGGGAGCTCATGGGCTACCGCAACGACC
This sequence comes from Actinomycetota bacterium, assembly GCA_030777265.1. GTDB lineage: Bacteria > Actinomycetota > Nitriliruptoria > Nitriliruptorales > JAHWKO01 > JALYGD01. The sequence continues at coordinate 1,680 of JALYGD010000033.1, forward strand.
AGCCCTTCCCCACCTACCCGGACGGCTTCCCAACCCAGATCCTCGAACCCTTCAGGCACGCCATCGGTCGCGGCGTGCTGGGGAACCGGGCAGCGAGTGGGACGGCGATCATCGAAGAATTGGGAGAGGAGCATCTAGCCACAGGCAAGCCCATCATCTACACGTCAGCCGACTCGGTCTTCCAGATCGCCGCGCACGAAGCTGTGGTTCCACTCGAACAGCTCTACGAGTGGAGTGGGAAGGCGCGCGAGATCTTGACCGGCGAACATCGGGTCGGGCGTGTGATCGCGCGCCCTTTCGCCGGGGAACGAGGATCGTTTCGTCGTACCCTCGCCCGCCGAGATTTCACCGTGCCGCCTCCGGAGCCCACCGTGTGCGAGGTTCTCCACAGCTCGGGTGTACCCGTCAAGGGCGTCGGCAAGATCGAGGATCTCTTCGATCAGCGCGGAATCACCTCCTCTGCGCACACGGGTGACAACGAGGCTTCACTCGCCGCCATAAACAAGTTCCTGCGAGAAGACGGCCCAGCGCTCATATTCGCCAACCTTGTTGACTTCGATCAGACGTACGGCCATCGAAACAACCCCGCCGGCTACGCGGAGGCGCTCGAGCGCTTCGACCATGCCCTCGGCAGGCTGATCGAGTTGCTGACAAGCGATGACCTGATCCTCGTTACGGGCGATCATGGCAACGACCCCTCCCGCTACGAGTCGACGGACCACACGCGTGAGCGCGTGCCCCTCCTGGCTTGGGGACGTGGTCTCGAACGCGGTGCCGACCTCGGTGTCCGCTCGACCCTGGCAGATGTCGGCAGGACGATTCTCGATCTCTTCGGGCTCCAGCGTCCTCTCCAAGCGAATGGGCACTCGTTCGCCGAGTACCTGTGACGCCTTCGCCTCCGAGCACGACTCGACCTCGACCGTCACGTTCCCGCCCCTCGAGGTGGCCTCTATAAGTGAGGCTCGAAGGCATGCGACGTCTGAATTCACCGAGTTCGAATATGCCCGTCACCAACCTCGATCACCTCGTCCAGTTCTGGCGGATAACCCGGCGTGGTCACGGAGGAAGCTGCTTCAGCGCTGCGAGCTGGCCGTCCAGTCCAGGGAACTCCGTAAACGGAACGACGCCCTACAGACCAGCCAGTCGCCGCGGCCCACTGCTTTGCCGCGCACCGTGTTGCTCATCGCGCCGCTCCTCCTGGTGCTCAAGCGCCCAGGAATGAGATCGCGTAACGCCATGACCCGTCATCGCCACGGCGAACGACGTTGATTGCACATCCACTGAGGACCAGAGCGTGTCCTGAACCTGGAGCACCTGTCGGGGCTCGGCGAGGTAGACGCGCCCAGACTGCGCCATCTCAGCACCGACCCCCTCTCCAGCTCTTCTGGTGTCCGCCCGCCCATTCCATGCCGCCGCCCTAGAACGCGAGTCCATGCTGCTTGACGATTGGGAACGTGGCCTCGAAATCGACGTCGCAGTGGTACCCGGCTGCCATGTCAGCCAGGGACTCCGGAGACGGCGGCTCAGTCAGCGCGCCGAACGAGCGGAACAACTCCTCGATGCCGGCAGGCGAGATGATCTCGAGCACGGCGGCGGGCTCATCACCGGGATTCCAGAACGTATGCCACTGGTTTCGAGGCTTGAAGATCAAGTCCCCTGGTCCGCCAAAGACCTCCTCGCCACCTAGCACTGCCCCAACCCGGCCCTCCAGCACGTACGTGTACTCGTCCTCCTCATGGTGACGGTGCATGGGCGCGGCCAAGGAGTTCGGCCTGATCAAGTGCTGAACGAGGGCGAACCGCCCGCCCGTGTCCTTCCCCTCGATCATGAACCTGTTGCTGACGCCGCCGACGCTGGCCAGGATCTCGCCGTCCCGGGCTAGTAACACCCGCACGCCGCTAGAGGCTTGTGTCTGGTCTGACATGGTTCTCCTTTCGGACGTCTCCTCAGACGACGCTAGGTCGCGACGACGCGGCGACCCATTCCAGAAAGCTGGTATCTCCGAGGTCAGGTCGCTGGCCTAGATTGGTCGCCATGAGCGCATACCCAAAGGATCGGGCGCTCGACCGGATCGCCCGCCTGGCGCGGCGGCATCAGGATCTCGCCACGTTCTGGCAGGAGTCCTCCGCGGTGATCGGCGCCGCGGTCCCCAACTACCAGGGCCCTTGCTGGTTCACCCTGGATCCGGCCTCCCTGCTGGTCACCAGCCACTTCAATCCCCACATGCCACAACTTCCTGTGGAGTGGGGCGCACTCGAGTACTACGAGGACGACGTCAACAAACTCGCCGACATTGCCCGCTCGATGCGCGGTATCTCGACGCTGCACGAGGCAACCGGCGGTGATCCAACCACCAGCCCGCGTTGGCACCGCCATGTCACTTACGGCGCGGATCAGGAGATGGTCGCGTCCCTGCGGACGAGGACGGGTGAGGTCTGGGGCGCGCTCAGCATCTACCGGGAGAACCGGCGACCGTTCTTCGACTCCGACGAGCTGCGGTTCATCCAGGCGGTGGCCCCACACCTCGCCGCCGGAGCACGTCGGGCACTGCTGGTCGGCCAGGCGCTCGACCCCGAGGGAAGCGACGCGCCGGGACTGATCGTCCTGAGCGAGAAATGGCAGGTCGAGTCCGCTACCCGCGGCGTGGAGCGCTGGCTCTCCGAGCTCCCAGACGGCGACTGGGATGCCGGCAAACTGCCCTCATCAGTGCTGTCCGTGGCGGGTCGGGCCCTACGGACGGCCGAAAACCCCGACCGACCTGAGGAGGTCGCGGTAGCGCGGGTGATGTCGCGCTCGGGCAGCTGGGCCGTGCTCCACGGTGCATGCCTGCTTTCCACCGTCTCCCGACGGGTCGCCGTCATCATCGAGCCCGCCCATCCGGCGCGCATCTCATCGCTGCTCATGTCGGCGTACGGGCTGACCGAACGCGAGCAGGAAGTGACCAAGCTGGTCCTGCAAGGCAGTTCGACCTCGCAGATCGCCGACGCGTTGGTGGTCTCGCCGCACACGGTGCAGCAACACCTCAAGAGCATCTTCGACAAGACCGGCGTCCGCAGCCGGCGCGACCTCGTCGGGAAGGTCTTCTTCGCCCACTACGAACCACGACTGCGCGACAACGAACGCCGGGCGATCCAAGACCAACCGCTGCGCGGTGAACCGCTCGAAGGCGAGGCTGTCACAGACGGGCTCGCAGAGCCGCACCGCAGGCCCTCCCGCCTGTAGTCACCCGGTGCGCCAACGCTTTCCAGATCCGCTTAGGCGGCAGGATGCGCTCGGACCCGTCTCCGGCCGGCGGGTGGTGAGGCTGCCCGGACTCGCAGACTTCGCTGCACCAGCCTGCCTTCGCCGCGTCTGCTTCGGCGTGGAAAACTCGCGGCCGCGCCACAAGTCTGTGGCGCCTTCCGGCGCATCGGCGGGGCGTATCTGCCGAGCCTGCTCTCCACTGTCCGGCATGAGCAATCGGCTCGTAGCTGCCGTGCTCGAGGCCGGGTCGTGACAGCCCAACTGGAGGAAGAGCAAGAGGATCGAAGCGTGTCAGGGCTTGCTGGCCCCGTCCGCCACCAGCTGCTGCTGCCGCGATACCCGAGCCGACCACCGCCGTGAGCAGGAAGGCCGTTCCGAGCAATTCCGCCAAGGCTTGGCGGGCCAGATCGTGGTCACGCCTGCGTGCCCGCCGACGCCGGTGGAGGCCAGCAGTCCGCGGATTCGGCACGCATCTATCTTGACATGCTTCGAATCAGCTGTCTAACCTCTTGTCTCGACGTCCATCGAAATAGCTCGTGGAGGACATCATGAGCCAGGAACTGCGCGAGCAGGTACGGCGACGCTACGCACAGGCCGCCCTTGCCGTCGGCGAACCCCAGCAGGCCGGCTGCTGCGGTGAGGACTGCGGCTGCGGGTCCGCCGTGGAATATCCCGGCGTCGGAGCCGGCCTGTACTCCGCGGCCGAGCAGGCCAGCCTGCCCCACAAAGCGGTGGCTGCCAGCCTCGGCTGCGGCAACCCCACCGCGGTCGGCGAGCTAGCCGAGGGCGAGACCGTCCTCGACCTGGGATCCGGAGGCGGCATCGACGTGCTGCTCTCTGCCCGCCGAGTGGGACCCTCCGGCACGGCCTACGGGCTGGACATGACCGACGAGATGCTCACCCTCGCCCGTCGCAACGCCGCCGCGGCCGGCGTCAGCAACGTCGAGTTCCTCCACGGCCACATGGAGGCTATCCCGCTACCCGACGCCAGCGTCGACGTCGTCATCTCCAACTGCGTCATCAACCTCTCGATCGACAAGCCTGCCGTCTTCGCCCAGATGCACCGCGTCCTTCGACCCGGCGGGCGCATCGCCATCAGCGACATCGTCGCCGGCGACCACCTAACCCCCCACGACCGGACGGAGCGCGGCAGCTACGTCTCCTGCATCGCCGGTGCGCTGTCCAAGCGCGAATACCAGCAGGGCCTGGCCGCCGCTGGCTTCACCGACATCAGCGTCACCGTCACCGACCCTGTGGCCGCCGGCATGCACTCGGCGATCATTCGCGCCACCAAACCCGCTCTGCAGTAGACGGGGAGACTGGCGACGTGGTCGATGAT
>JALYGD010000034.1 GCA_030777265.1 Actinomycetota bacterium
GTGGCGCGCGCCCTCGGGTTCGTCATGCGCCGCCTGGGGCAGCCGGCCGTCATCGGCGAGCTCGGGGCGGGACTGCTGCTCGGACCCTCGGTGTTCGGGCGGGTCGCTCCGCAGGCCGCAGATTGGCTCTTCCCCGGTGGAGAAGTTGAGAGCGGCCTGCTACTCGCATTGGCATGGCTCGGCGTCGCCCTGCTGCTCGTCGTGACCGGGTTCGAGACCGACCTCCAGATGATCCGCCGCTTGGGGGGCCCGGCGGCCGCGGTGTCGGTGAGCAGCCTCATCGCGCCTCTCTTCGCCGGATTCCTCTTCGGGCTCGCAATGCCGGTCGGGTTCATCGGCGAGGCGGGGACACGGCTCGTCTTCGCACTCTTCATCGCGGTGTCCGTCGGCATCTCGGCGCTGGCGGTCAGCGCTCGCATCCTCTCCGAGATGGACCTGATGCGCCGCGACATCGGGCAGGTCATCGTTGGGTCGGCGATGGCGAACGAGCTTGTGGGTTGGTTGCTGCTCGGGCTCCTCTCGGGTCTCGCCCTGCACGGAACGGTCGACCTCTTCTACACGCTTCGCACCCTTGTGCTCGTGCTCGCCTTCTTCGCCTTTTCTCTCCTGATCGGACAGCGCCTCGTCGACGTCTCGCTGCGCGGCGTGCTCGGTAGCGACGTCTCCGGCGCGTTCACGCTCAGCGTCCTCATCGCCCTCCTCGGCGCGGCCACCACTCAAGCGATCGGCGTAGAGGCGGCCCTCGGCGCATTCGTGGCCGGGATCGTCCTGAACCGGTCGCCATACCTGCGCTACGAGGTCCGGCACGCGTTCCACCTCATCACGATGACGGTGTTCGCACCGATCTTCTTCGCCACCGCCGGGATGTTCGTCGACCTGTCGTCGCTGTTCGTCCAAGACAACGTGCTCTGGACCGGAGCGCTGCTCGGGACGGCGGTCACGAGCAAGTTCGCTGGTGCGTACTTCGGGGCACGCCTCGGGCGGTCGCCGCGGAGCTACGCCATCACCATCGGGGTCGGGCTGAACGCCCGCGGAACGGTGGAGATCGTGCTCGCCACGATCGCGCTCGCGACCAACACGTTCAACGAGGCCTCCTACTCCGCCGTCATCGTCGTCGCCCTGCTCTCGTCGATGGCCACACCGCCCCTGCTCCGTGCTGCCCTCCGCCACGCGGCTCCGGGCCCGGAGGAGGCAGAACGCCTCGAACGTGAGAAGACTCTGAGCGCCAGCGTCATCGCGAATGCGCAGCGGGCGCTTGTACCCACCCGAGGCGGGAAGAATTCGCTGCTCGCGGCGCAGGTTCTCGATCTCATGCTCAAGCCGGAAGCCACCGCGACCGTGCTGACCGTGGACCCGCCGGAGGTGCCCCAAGTTCGGCGGGGCGAGGAGGCGCTGCGCACGACGGCGGCGGTGTTTGACGGGCGCAACGTCAAGCAACGGCGGATCGTCGCGGTGGATGCGGGCGCGGCGGTTCTGCGGGAGTCCCGTCTCGGCTACGACATCATCGCGGTTGGCATGACGGAAGGGTTCCGCGACACTGGAGAGCTCTCGCCGACCTTGCGGACGCTGCTCAGCGGCGGCGATGCGCCGGTGCTGCTCGTGCGCCGAGGCGGAGACATCGCCGCCTCCACGGCCTTCCAGCGCATCGTCGTACCCGCCGTCGGCACTCGGGTGGGGCGCGCCGCCGAGGAGGTTGCCTACACGGTCGCCTCCCGACTCGAGGCGGATGTCGACGTCGTCCACATCGACCCGCGGCCGGATCGGGTGCTGGGTCATCTGCGGCGCGAGGGGACGGCCAGGACCGGACACGCAACGGTCGAAAGCCTGCTGACACGCTCGCTGGACCGCGCGAGGCGCTTCGGGTTGCCCGCCAGAGGTCACGCCCGCATCGGCGTTTCTCCGTATGAAGGCCTGCTGAAGACTGCAGACGAGCACGGCGCGGACCTCGTCGTCGTCGGCTCCGAGCTGCGCTCCCTGCAGGACACCCCGTTCTTCGGTCACGGCGTCGAGTACCTCCTCGAGCATGCGCAGCAGACCGTCCTCGCGGTCGTGTTCCGCTCGCACGAGGAAGGGTCCGGCGACGAGAAGTAGCAGACGTCTCGTGGCGCCACTCCTCCAGCTTGAAGTGATGGAGTGAAGGGGTCGAGGCGACTGGCGCTCAGCATCAGCGCACAAGCAGCGCCGCTCGACGACCGGGACGGTGTCTCAACGCTTGTCGGTGTTGCGCACGGACGGCCTGGTGACCCGCCGCCGGGAGGGCAAGCACGCCTGGTACGCGCCTGTCCGATGCCCACGTCGCCGGCCTCCTCACCGGCGCCCTCGACCACGCCGGCGAGGACCCCCAGACCTGACACGGAGAAAGCAACACCACGACATGGATCAACAAGACCATGACCAGCACGTCGAGTACGACCATGTGCACGGCACCGACTGCGGCCACGCCACCGTCACCCACCGGGCACACCGACTATGCCCGGGACGGCCACCTCCATCACCCCCACGATGACCACGTCGACGAGCACGTGATCGACGTGGGCGGCGCCAACCCCGCCGACTGCTCCCCCGACCACGCCTGCGCCGCATGCGGGAGAGCACATGCACGCCGACGACTGCGGGCACCCCGCCGTCCCGCACCCACACCGACTACCTCGGCGACGACCACCTCCACCACCCCCACGACACCCACTGTGACGACCACGGCCACGCCGTCGCCTGACGCGTGTGCCACTCGACGACGCACGGTCGTGGCCGTCTAGCCGTCGGTCGCGGAGGCGTGGCGGTCGCCGTCAGCGGTACCCAGGGCCACCGGCGGTAGCAGGATCGGTGGCAAGCACCGCTGCGTGCACCCGCCTCGAGCTCATCTGCCGCCGGGCAGGTTGGGCCCGTGCCCGGCGTTTGTGGTGCCTAA
>JALYGD010000035.1 GCA_030777265.1 Actinomycetota bacterium
CGCACCCTGGCGAGATCCTCCTCGCCGCGCACACGGTTCGCGACGACCACCACTCGCCCGAGCGACTTCTCCCGCGCGAGATCAGCCGCACGCGACCCGACCTCGAGCGACTTCGGTGTCGGCTCCACGACCACGAGCACGGCGTCGACATCACCTGTTCCCATGCGGGTGAGCGTGCCGATTCCCGCCTCGAAGTCCGCTACGACGACGCGGCCGCTCCCGTCAACGGTGCCGAGCAACTGCTCGGCTGAGACACCGCATCAGGGGCAGCCGGGCTGGGGGTTCTGGATGCGGGTGACCACAGCGAGGCGAACCCCGTCCGGCGCGTCCGATCCGAAGCGGGCGAAGAGCTCGTCAGACTCCGGGGCATGCTCGACGTCGCCCTCCTCGAGGGACTCCCGCATCGAGACGAGCTGCTCGGTCACCTCCTCCCCCACTCCGAGCGAGATCCCGAGGTTCGCGTTCGTGTCGCAGTCGAGCGCGAACACTGACAGCCCCCGCCGGGCGAGGGTGCGGGCGACGATCGCGGCCGTTGTGGTCTTGCCCGAACCGCCCTTGCCGACGATGGCGACCTTCATACGCGTGCCTCCTCCGAGGAAAGCCACTCGAGAAGAGACTCTACCGCTCGCACCGCGGAGGAGCGCGGGGCATGGTCTATGGGCGGGACACCTTGCCGCTCGGCCTCGGCGAGCAGCTCGTCGTACGGCACGCTGCCCACCACCTGAAGCCCGGTGCGCTCGGCAACGAGCGCTGCGTCCGGCGGCATGCGCACCTTGTTGGCGACGGCCACGACGTGGGGCGCGTTCTCCATACGCGCGAGGCGGGCGAGCCGACGGGCTGACAGAAGCGACTTCGCGGTCGGCTCGACGACGACCAACATGGCGCGGGCGTAATCGCCCCACCCGAGAAACGGCTGACGGGTGCCGCCAGGTAGGTCACCCACGAGGTTCCAGCGGCCCTCTGGGAGCTCCGCCATGATCTGTCGGAACGCGAACTGCGAGGGCACGAAAGGTGCGACGTGGCCCCGCAGCTTTCCGAACTGCAGCACCCGGACCCCGTCGGGACCCCTCGCCGCGTAGCGCTCCACTGCCTCTTCAGCCGACAGCCCTCTCCGCAGCCGAAAGCGAGGCCCCCGCTCGTCCGGGTTCTCCTCCACGGCCTCGTCCGGGATTCCGGCGTCGGTGGCATCGATCCCGATGGAATAGGCGAGGCCGGGCATGGGGTCGGAGTCGAGCACCAGAACGGACTCGCCCCGTCGGGCGAGCGCGCGTGCAAGGGTTCCGGCGAGGGCGGACTTTCCCGAACCTCCCTTGCCGACGAAGGCCACTCTCATGTCGTTCCTCCAGACGTGGCCCGCTCATGCTTCCCGAGGACTGATGGACGTCAGTGTGCCGCGCCTCCGCAGTGACCCGCACTACCGCTTCGGCTCGGAGGGCTGACTGCTTTTCCTGCACGCGGACCAGCACATAATAGAGGCGCTCCAGATGCGCTCTGTGCCCGCCCTGCGCCGAGCACCCCTGCTGGAGTTGCTCAGAGCGTGTTCTCAGATCGGTAGCAGCGCGGAGCGAAACCGCCTCACCAACTGCCGCTCAGGGGCAGCCAGGTGCTGCCTCGTCGCTCGCTTGCCTCGGCGGGCTCCGACGTTGCTCGGCGACAGAACTTCGCCCTCCTCAAACTCCACCCGAGGCGGCCGAGGCTCGAGCGCGTGGGAGGGGGACCGGCCTGATCCGCTGTCCCGGACTCCTGTCCCCTCCGCGTTACTAACATCGCAGCAGCATGAGACTGTCCGTCCCTGAGCAAGAAGACAGCGAACGACCGGCCGAGCGCTGGTCGGATCTGATCGCCGTTGTCCGTCGCCGCCGCCCCAGCGACCTGGCGCAGACGCACAAGTCAGTCGAACGAAAGCGGCTACCCGAGAAGGACGGCCGCCTCGCGACGTGGGGGGGACCGATCCTGGCAGTCGTCATCGCTCTGTGGCTTACGGCAGGGGTGTGGGGAGGGCGCCCCCCTGCGGGGGACGACATGCTCGGCCACCTCATCGTGGCCGAATACAGCATCGATCACCTCTTGGGCGAGTGGCAACTCGACGGGTGGCAGCCCCGGTTCAACATCGGCTACGAGACGTTCCTCTTCCTAGGTCCGGGATTCTTCTGGGCCGTCGGCCTGGTGAAACTGCTCTCGCTCGGCCTGCCCTCTGCGGCCGCGGCGTTCAAGGTGGTCGTCATCGCATCGTTCGTGGCCCTGCCCCTTGCCGTCGCCTTCCTCGCCCGCTCATTCGGACTCTCGCGACGAGAGGCCGGGATCGCGGCGATCCTCGCGATCGCGGTCAACAATCCGTTCGGGGGCGTGGGGCTCCAAGGGCTCTTCGGTGCCGGCCTGGCCGTTCAGCAGTTCGGCGCGATCCTCCTCGTCCTTGCACTCGGCAGCATCTTGCGGCTGGTGTCCGATCCGGGGGCCCGTTGGACCTTCCTCTCCGCATCCACGCTTGCCGCACTGCTAGTCACCCACACCGCATCCGTCGCGGTGCTCGGGGTGATCCTCCTCGTGCTCTTCGCGGCGGTGTCGGCAGCGCCGAAGGCAGCTTCCGCTGTGGGCCTCTTACTCCGAAGGCGACTCCGAGCGGGCAGCGGGGACATGGATTTGGGCGCGCAGGAGATGGCTGCCGCCCGCAACCCGACACAGCGCCCGACTCGCGTCCTCCGTCATCTCTTCGCCGCCGCGGCTCTGGCCTTCGGGATGGCCAGCTTTCACCTCATACCGCTGCTGGCGCACCGCGAACTTGGCAGCCCCCCGCTCCGTTGGCCCACGCCCCCCCTTGGTGAGCGGCTCGGCGCGATCTTGCAGGGCGAGCTCCTGTTCCGTCCTCCCGTGCTCCTTGCGGTCATCGCGGGGTGGGCGTTCGCGCTCGCTGGCCTGCGGAGACATCGCCCGTCTCTTCCAGCGCTGGCCGTCACGCCTCTTGTCTACCTGGTGGCCGCCCACTGGGCGGCACGACAGTGGCCAGGCGACGGCACGGCTGCACAACTCCCCGGATCAGGACTCGGCTACGCGGGACTGCTGGCGATTCTTCCCCTGGCTGCCCTTCTCGTCCGAGTCAGCCGCCGGTGGGGCTGGCGCGGAGACCTGGGCGCGTTAGGACTCGCCGCCGCTTTGGTGGTCGTGCCGCTCGGCTCGGCCAAGGACGTCGCCCGCCAAATGCCCGACCCGATCCCGCAGATGCACGAGGCAGCACGCCAGCTCAAGGCACGGGTACCCACCCATGCTCGCTTCGCCACTGCCCGCGACGGCTCCGACGAGACCAGGGTCACGGGCATCCCCAACCCCTACCACTGGCTGGCGTGGAAGTCCGCACGGAACACTTTGAACGACTTCGGCCTCGAGTTGTCACCGGCCACGGAGCCCCCTCTCGAACCGGAAGAGGTCAACGACAAGCCCCCGGACGCTTTCGCCGAAACGCTCTCTCGCCTGGGCGTCACCCACGTCGTAGCCGTGACAGACGGGTCCGCCGATCGCCTGGCGGCCTCCCCTCGTCTCACAGAAGTGTGGCGCTCCTCTCCAGTGACGATCTTCGCAATTGCGGCCAGGCAGGGGCAGCCGCAGCCGAGCGACCTCGTCACCTTCGACGCACCGGGGCAGGCCCGGCTGGTCGGGGCCGAGCCCAACTTCATCGCGATCCAAATAGAACCTAGCCGAGGTGGGAGGGCCACCCTGCCCATCAGCTGGTCTCCAAAATGGCACGCCCTGCTCGACGGTGAGCCCGTGGACCTCCTGAAAGCCGCCGACGGGTCGATGGAGTTGGACGTTCCCCGCGGCTCATCTCGTCTCATTCTCGCGTTCAGTCCCGACAACTGGGACCGTCTCGGCGGCGCGGTGACGCTGGCCACCCTCGTTCTGCTGGCACGCAGACGGCGTGAAAGCCGGAGACTGTCGGCGGGGTTTGAGGCTGCGCGCGATGACGTCGAAGAACTCGATGAGGTACCCGCGGACTCGGCGTCACCGGTCATACCGTCCAGGGCCGAGCATGTCACGCAGACGCCCCTCGAGACTGTCGACGTCTCCTCCGGCCGTCCCGGCGGCGTCGCACCCGACCAGGGCGTCCCCGAAGGCGGGGAGGTTCCCCGCGAGGACGTCGCCTTCCGAGCCGAGCGAGTCGCCCAGGCGCTGCTCGCGGCCCTCGACGCCTCTCCTCGAACTGAGGGAGGTCCTGCCAGGCACAACCTGGAGGACGGGCCTGGAACGCCTGGCGGAGACCGGGAGATCAGCTCTTGAGGCTGTCCGACCTGTGGACGTCGGGATCGACGGGGCCGGTCGGGCAGGTAGGGCGAGGAGGCCGCGAAGTCAGGCCATCACTCGTCTGGCGGTCGACTACGGAGGCGGCGGGCTGCCGAACCAGCGGCATGTCGCATCGATCAGGCGCGCCTGCCATCGGCTCGCCGAGCTCGGCCTCATCGAAACGGTCGAGCGGTGGATCGAACGGGAAGAGTCACGAAGCCCGCGCCGACTGAGGCGGGAGGAGAGGGTACGAAGGCGTCACCTCTGCGTCCGCCTACCTCCCACAGCAGGTGAGCGTGCTTCCTGGGTGCCCACGCAAGACCTGGTTCTCCGTGCCCGTCGTCAACGCACAGGAGACATGCGAGGGCGTCTCGCCCGATAGTGGTGAATCCCGAGTGCGCTGTACTCAGGAGGTGTGTCCTGACGGCCTGGCTGCCCGGGCACGCCCGCAGCGTTCATCTCGGAGGCTGGTCCTGATCCTTGAACGTGTCCAAACGCAAAGGGGGTGGGACCACAGCTCTCCGGTCCCCCCCCTTTGGTCGGCGCATGCCGCATCTACGGCGTGCCTGGCGCGCCCTGACGCGCGCCGACTACGCCCCGTGCTCGAGCTGCTCGAGACGAGCGCTGGCAGCGTTGATGAGCTGGCGCAGCTCGACGATCTCCTGCTCGCGAGGCCGCGCCTCGGCAGCGCAGCAAGCGCAGCCGCACCCGCACGCCTCTTCTGCGTTCGTCACGGTTGGCATTACTGAGCACCCGCACGTGCAAGTCGTATCCATTTGTCACCTCCTTGGTGGTTGTTCGAGCTGGTACAGCTGAGGTTCACACGACCAGCAGCCCGCTCCAGCCCTCGTACCAGCGTCGAGCGTCTCGCGGATGTCGTCGCGAAGGGTTGCCAATGAGGCTATCTCCTCTTCGATGTCCTTCAACTTTGCGTTGAGCTGGTCACGAACATGCCCGCACGCGCACAGGCCTCGCTCGCGAACCGCCACGAGTTCCCGGATCTGTTCGAGTTGCAGGCCGAGCCGCTGGGCTCGCTTGATGAATCGGAGGCGCTCGACGTCCTCGTCGCCGAACAGCCGGTAGCCACTCGGGCTCCGAGCCACCTCGGGGAGCAGACCGATCCGCTCGTAATAGCGGATCGTGTCCGACGTCGTCCCTACGCGGCGGGCGAACTCTGAGACCGTCAGCTCTGACATGAGACACAGGATAAAGGTTGGAGTTAACTCCAAGGCAACTCGCTACGCTTCCGCCTGGTCCTTTCCCATGGGTGCCTGGTGCACTTACCTCTCAGGGGCCCGCTGGTTAGCGTTGCAGGAAGAAGATTCCGAGGGTTCAGAGGAGGGTGCCCCGGAGCGTGCGCCTCTTGCCCGCGCGGGAGGACCCTGGTCGTGGCATTCACCGTTCGAACGCACCTCGCGAGGCAACGACCCTACGCAGGGGCGGGAGGCCGATGGTGGGAAGGGCAAAGGCAGCCGCTCGGGTCAGCGCTGTCGTGGTCGGAGTCGTCCTGGGCGTAGCACTGCTCGCGCTGGCGCCTTCTAGCCCGGGCGGGGCCGAGCTCCTTCCCGTGGTGACGAACGCCGTCCAGGTCACCGCCAACCCCGACGCGGTGAGAGCGCACTCGTCGCCGCAGATCGCGGTCAACCCCACGAACGGTGAGCTGGTGGTCGTCGAGGCTGACGTCCGCGGTGACCACCGGTGCGACATCCATATCTCGGCCGACGCAGGTCGCACCTGGTTTCCGGGTGGGGATCCGATGATGGAGCCCTTCACGGAATGTTCGCGAGTCGTCATCAATGGGCCATACGCCACCCTGACGTTCGACCGCGACGGCGTCTTGTACCTCGCCTTCCGGGCCAGCGACCCCAAATGGTCCAACCCCCACCCTCCGCCCTCGATCCCCCGTCATGTGTTCCTGGCCCGCTCGAAGAACGGGGGACGCAGCTTCGAGACTACGATGGTCTACCAAGGTCCCCTTCAGGCGGCTGAGAGCGCCGGCGAACTACCCCAATCCGGTCACAACGACCGGGCGATGGTCGCTGTCGACGCTGCGGACCCCTCCCACGTCTATGTCAGCTGGTACCAGCCGGGTTGGGGCGGCGTGAAGTCTCTCAGCCTGGTGGCCGTCTCTACCGACGGCGGACGCACGTTCGGCGAACCCACCGACATCAGCGGCGAGCGTGGCGGCACGCAACCGCGGCTGGCCGTCGGCCCTGACGGCACGCTCCACGCCGCCTTCGCGGCGTCGACGTTTGGGGTGCCGCCCGCCGCCGCGGGTGATCCACCCCACCCTCGCCCGCTCGTGTACCGGCGCTCCACGGACCACGGCCAGACCTGGAGTGAACCTCACGACATCGATCCGGGCACCGGCACCAACCGCAAGTGGCTGCTCGCCGCCGACCCCAACTCGGATGCGCTCTACGTCGTCTGGTACGGCAATCCGCAGACGGACGAGCGGGGCATCGGAGTCGACTGGCACGTCTTCCTCCGCGCCTCCACCGACGGCGGTGACACGTGGAGCGACGCGGTCGTGGTCAACGAGCAGGTGGCGTCGCCTGCCGGCGTCAAGCGGTATGACCCAGGCCTGGCGATAGCACCGAACGGACGGGTTGACATCGCCTGGTTCGACTTCCGCAACAGCCCCGCGCCCGAAGGGCTGGACCACAACGAGTTCAACGCCGGCGGGTTCCAAGACGTCTACTACACCTGGTCCACCGACAACGGCCGCACCTTCCACCACCCCGGCGTCCGCGTCACCGACCGGATCATCGACCGCCGCATCGGCGTATGGTCCAACAACATCCACAGCCATACCAGTGTTGGCATCGCTTCCACCGACGACGCGGCGTTCATCGCCTGGCAGGACACCCGGAACGGCGACGCCGAGACTGACGCCGAAGACGTCTACTTCGCTTCCGTCGGTCTCAACGGCCGCGCCCCCGCCCCGGACCGAGGCGCTCCCGCGCTACCCCTGTGGACGGTCGGCCTCGCCGGCCTCGTTCTCGGCATGGGAGCGGCGATGATCGCTGCCTGGTTGCTCGTACGGCGGAACCGTCCAAGGCGCAGCACCCACTCTGAGAACGTAGGTACAGGAATCATC
>JALYGD010000036.1 GCA_030777265.1 Actinomycetota bacterium
ATGAGAGCGTCGCGGGGCAGCTCGAGGTTGACGTCCTTGAGGTTGTGCTCCCGCGCCCCCCGGACAACGATGCTTCCGCGCGCCTCAGGCGCGACCTGTCCGCGCGCCTCAGGCGCGACCACGCGATCCGTGCTCAGACCAGCTCCTCGTCTCGCGAACTGACCCCGGGGGTCCGCGGCGGCGTGCGCTCAGCCGCCGTCCGCCCACGCGATGGTAACGACCGCGCGCTCACGCGCCCCGCTGGGAGAATCTGCGTCCCCCGCCAGGCACGCTGCTGGGGCACAGGGCTCAGCGAGGCACCAGCCGACGTCGAATGAGGCGGACCAGCGTTGCGAGGTCCTCGACGCGGAACAACGTGGCGAGAGCGAAATAGGATGAGCCTCCAGCGAACACGCTCGCGGCGACCGTGGCCAGCTGCGCCGCGAGGGTCGCGGTCCCCAGCGCACTGGCCACCGCCCGTGCGACCGCCCATACGACCACGCTCATGAGTGCGGCGGCTGCCACCACCCGCCCGAGCTGACCAGCCGTCTCGCGACCTTGGAGCCCACGCAGCCGCCGCCGAAGCAGCACCGCGAACAGCAAGGCACCCACCGTGTAGGCGATTGCGTGCCCGAGAGCGAGGCCCGGAACCTTCCACTCCGTCGGCAGCAGCAGAAAGAGGACGACGTCGAGGAGGATGTTCACGCCGACCGCCCCGACGTTGACGAGGACAGGCGAGCGGGTGTCCTGCAGGGCATAGAAGGCGCGCAGAAAGAGCTGGAACAGGCTGAAGCTCGCGAGGCCGAGCGCGAACGCGGTCAGGGTGCGGGACACGAGCACGGTCGAAGAAGCCGTGAACACGCCGTGCTCGAGCAGCAACCGCACGATCGGCGTCGCCAACACCGCCAGCCCGAGCCCCGACGGGAAGATGACGAGGGCGGTGACGCGAACCCCGCGCGTGAGCTCCCGCCGAAACGTGCCGAGATCGTCGTCTGACGCTGCTGCGGCCAGGGCAGGCAGGAGCGCCGTCATGACCGATACGGCGTAGATGCCGTGCGGGAGTTGGAAGAACACGAAGGCGTAGGTGTAGGCGGCGAAGCCACCAGGCACGGCCATGGCCCCGGTGAGCACGACGACCACGAAGTAGCCGATCTGGTTCGTCACCACGTAGAGGACCGTCCAGACGCCGAGGCGCCCAACCCGGCGCACCATGGGATGCCGCCAGTCGAGGGAGGGCCGCCACCTCCAGCCGTGTCGGCGCGAAACCGGCCAGAGGGGGAACGTCATCGCGACGATCCCGAGCGTCGTGCCGACCCCGACGAGCAGGAGCGGGGCGGTGGCGACAGTCTCGAGGTCAACCGGCTCGAAACCGACGAGGAAACCGAACGCGAGCACGACTGCGGCGACGACGAGGTTGTTCAGCACAGGTGCGAACATGGGTGCGCCGAAGTGGCGGTGTGCGTTCAGGTAGGCGGTCCAGATGGTGATGAGCCCGTAGAAGAGCACCTGTGGCAGGAACAGACGCAGGAAGAGCGTGACGGTCTGCCGCATGGCCACGGCCTCTTCCCCACCGCCTTCCGCTCCCAACGTCAGCACGCGTGCGATGAGCGGTGCGGCGAAGATCGCCACCGTTGAGATCAGTACGAGCACGGTGCCGGCGACGGTGGTAACCGCGTTCACGACGTGACGATGCTCTTCGTGGTCGCGACGGAGTGTCTCGACGAACACCGGCACGAGCACGCTCGACAGGACGCCCCCGAGAACCAGCTCGTAGACGATGTTCGGGGTGACGTTTGCGACGTTGTAGGCGTCCGCGAGCTTGCTCTCGGTGACGCCGAACGCGTAGCTGAGGGCGGCGACGCGCAGGAAGCCGGTGAGGCGCGACAGCAACGTTCCGGCGGCCATGACGAGGGTGTTGCGGGCGAGGTCAGCTCCGCCGGGGACAGGCTCAGGCGAGGCCTCGGGTGTGCTCACGTCCGCTCCTGCACCTGAGGCAGACAGCTCCCACCCGCCTCCGTCTCCCGCCGAAGCGTACGCGGCAGGCCCCTCCTCCTCACGCCCTCAGCTACCCTGCGGCTCGCCGCTGTGAGGAGGCGAGATTGGCAGACGAGTACACCGGACGCGTCGTGCCGGGCAGCGGGGGGGCGGAACGGCGCGACGGGCGCCTGCTCGTCCGCAAGCGCTCGGTGGGCAACAGGGACAACAACGTCTACGTCGTCGCCGACGCCCAG
>JALYGD010000037.1 GCA_030777265.1 Actinomycetota bacterium
ACTACGCGCATCTGCGCACTGTCACGTCCGAACCGGCGGCGGCTTCCCCTCCCGCGATGACCCCTTCGACTTCGACTCGCGGGACAGATCGGGTATGACAGGGGCGGGCGCCTCGCCTGGCAAGTGGCGTCCGATGTAACGCGAGCGCGTCTTCCCGTCTTCGCGCCAGTACGCGTACCAGTAGGGCCCATGGGGGCAGGTGCCGCACCGCTCCTTGCCGCATCGCACATGTTCCTGCCGATAGCTGACCTTGCCCAGCCGGGTGTCATCCTCAGCGGAGGGGTCGGGAGGGCCGTCAGCGTGAAGCAGCAACCCCCGAACGAGGATCATCAGCCGACGTAGGTCATATTCGTCGAGTCGCCGCACCTGGGCAACGAGCTCACGTGGGATCGCCATGAGTCAGCCGCTTCCGTTCGCGTTACGCCGGGGGAGGTCAGGAGATCTTAGGTCGTGACTTCCGCACCCAGGAATCAACACGGACAACACTCCAGCAAGACACGCCGCCCAGGAGGCACGAGCGGTCCGACTGTGACGTTTTCCGGGTGACACTTCAACGGTCCGGTCACGGGTCGGGTCACGGCCGGAACCGCCGTTGGCCGCTCCCCCGCCATATCGGGCCGAGCTGAGCGGGGCCAGGATCTCCAGCTCGCGGGGGGCCGCGGCAGGCGGCGGGAGGGCGGGCCCAGGATGGAAGCCACACCTGTCGCTGACGATGTCGGCAACCAGAAGCACACGAAGCCCGCCACCGCGTAGCTGGTGAACGGCGCTACCAGCTCCGTGCTCGGACGGGAACGAAGACCTCCTCAGGAAGGGCTTCGCTCAAGCCAGGCTCGAACAGGGCCGCCTCGTCCGGGCCAGGCTCGAACAGGGACGCCTCGCTCGACCCAGACTCGAACAGGACCGCCTCGCTCGACCCAGACTCGAACAGGGACACCTCGTCCGAGCCAGGCTCCAGCAGCGACGCCTCGCTCGACTCAGGCTCGAAAGGGGACGCCTCTCCCACCGACTCGACCGCCGGAAGGTCGTCGAAGGCTTCGGAGTCCGGGGGGTAGAACGCGACAGTGGCCTGGACCGCCACACCCAACCACCGGAAGGGGCTCGACGCGTCCGTTGCGGTTTGCGTCGCATCTGCTACAGAGCTTGAGGCGCCCTGTTGCTCGGCAGAGTGAGGAGTAGCTTCACCACTTTTGGCGACCCTGCGCCGGTCGTTCATCGCCCAGCCGTAGGGTGGCCGCATGCGGTCGGCGTGGGTTGCGCAGAGGTCATAGGTCGAGGGCATCTCGTCAAGCCCTAGCTTCTCGAGGCTGACTTCACGTGCACCGTAGAAGAACGCCAGGGTGGCGGCCGCCGGCGCCGAGCAGGCCGGGCGGGCGCACGTTCGCGTCAGGATGGGGTCGACAGCGGAGGCTCGATCCCCGCCAACCTGCCGCTCGGTCACTGCGTTCACGGCCGACGACGGTAGAGGATGCCGAAGCGGTAAGCCAGCAACCCCGGCCGCCAAGCCTCTCCAAGAGCCACCCGCGCGGCAAGCTCGGCCACATCGTGAGTGGCTGGTCACCCATCCGCCGGCCCTCGAGGTCACCGATCGAGGTCGACGACCGATCTTCCATCACCTACCCCTGGGATTCAAGCCACAAGCGTTACCCAAGCCGTTACCTAAGCGCGCCTCATGGTCAAGTTGTGATTCGTTTTCGCACCCAGCGTCGCTGGCCCGCGCTCGAACACTGCTATCGGCCCGGCTTTTGCTCAGACTGATGTCGACGAGTTCCTGTGAACGGCCGTTCCCCGACGTTCAACGTGATCGCCGGGTTCGGAGAAGACGATTCGAGCGGGTAGAGCCCACAAATAGTCGCCCCGAGTGACCTCTGCATTTGCAGGTGGCCTCTCGGGACGACTCAGATACTGTACAAAACTGCCCCTGACGCTGTCAAGGTCAGGCTGGCAAGGACGCTTCCAGCCCCCTTCACGCCTGAGTGAGACGGGCGATAGATGAGATAGTCTCGCCATGATGGACGACCGCCACGCCCGCTTTCGACGACGCGACCTCGACCGTCGGCGGGGGCCGAGCGACGGGTTTCGCCTTGCCGGCGTTCGGCGCTTCGAGCGGATCGTCGACAGCGCGCTCGCGTCGCTGCCCGCGAAGCTCCTCGCGTACCTCGAGAACGTCCAGATCGTCGTTGAGGACGTCCCCTCTCCTCAATCGCTCGTCCGAGATGGGATCCTGCTCGGCCTCTACCAGGGGGTACCTCGTACCGCCCGAGCATGCGACCCGCCAGTGCTACCCGACCGCATCACGCTCTTCCGGCGCGCGATCGAATCGCGGGTGACGAACAAGGAGGAACTCCTCGACCTCGTTCGCGAGGTCGTCGTCCATGAGCTCGCGCACCATCTCGGCATCGACGAGGACCGGCTCGACGAGCTGGGCTGGTAAGGACACCTCCCGCCTCGCTCTCGGAGCCTGTCGCGTCGACGGGGAGCGCTTGGCTGCCACAAGGTGAAGTTGGTCCAGTCGCGCTGGAGGGGGCAACGAAGGGCCGCCCCGTTGACCCGAGGCCGCTACTCGCCGAACTCGCGAGTCTCCCCAAGCCGCCCATCACCCTCGACGTCGGGGAACCCTGGCAGCGAGGGCGGCGTCGGTTGCGGTGAGGTCGAAGGCCCCAACCGGGTCCCGAGGCGCTGTGGGAGGCCGGGGGCGAACTCGACGGGTGGCAGTGCCTGCCCACCAGACCAGAACGAGCTCGGCACGCCCGGCTGCGCGACCAGCGCGAGGCGCCCTTCGCGGGCAGAGCCGTGTAGGCCAGATATCAGCTGTCCACTCCTTGCGGTCACGAAGACCGCGTGGGGGCCGATATCGCCGACCGCGTCAGCCAGGTCGAGGTCGACAAGCGCCCCGGCGGGAACGGAGACACCTTGGAGCGGGCCGGGCTCAAGATCGATGTTGGGGGCGACTACGCGCACATCCGCGACCGTCGGCTCCGCAGTCGGGTTGACGAGGTGAAGGGTCTCGCCGCGCCCGCGGATCGAGCCTGACATCACCATCCACGACGCGTCTGGCGTCCGGGCACCGAGCTGGATGCTCATACCGGTGCGCTCAGGCCGGGCACTGCGGATCTGGGTAGCCCCCGACACGACGATGGCCCCGCCATCCGCCGAGCCCACGGTCACTGCGCCACTGCGTAGCCCGGCGGGCAGCACGCCCCGGAGGTCGAATCGGCGGATCGTGCCGGGCGAGACGATGACCTCCTCGAGGCCCTCGGGCGGCACCCCCCCATTGGGAGTGTGAACCGTAAGCTCGAGCGTGGCGGGATGATCGCCCACGTTGGCGACCCACAACCAGGCGTCCTCCCCGCCGGGGAACCATGGCACGGTCCAGCTCGACGCCGTTTGGGCCGTCAGCTTCGCGAGGCTCACCCCCTCGATACCACCGATGGCGGGATTCAGGCTCTGCCAGGCCTCGGCCACGACGCGTCCGGCGCGAACGGCGACCACCGCGCCGAGGTCGGCCCGCTCGGGGGCATGGGCATTGAGATCGATGACGCGAACGCTGTGACTGGTGACGCCGACGTTTTTCAACAGCTCCGGCGTCTCCTCGCCATCCTGCGTCAGCAGCGTGACGCTGAAGGCGGCGTCGGTGTCGAAGGGGTTGCTGACCACGATACGGGCCTGCGCCCCACCCACCGTCGTCACCCCCGGGAGATACCAGGTCGAGGCCGGTTCGGATTCGCAGGGACCGGTGACCAAGCCGTTCGGCTCTCCGCTGGCACCCCGCGACCAGAGTCGCGTGACGGTCGTGGGGGCGCGCCACCACTGCGCGGTTACACCAACCTCACCCACCGTGCCAGCCACCGGATGGACGTGCAGCGAACCGGACGCAACCTCGACCTCGCCGGCTCGGCGCCTCTCACCGGACGCGTACGTGTCGATCTCCAATGCAGCACTGTCGGTGGCGCTCGGATGAACCGCTCCGACGATTGTGAGGGTGTTGCCCTTCGCCGTGTCCCCCACCGCGCAGTACCAGGCCCCGGACTCCACGGGGAGGATGGGTGCGACCTTCGGGGGCCTCGAAGTTGCAACGGGGGCGAGAAGGTCGAGCACCACCCCGCCGGCAACCACGATGGCGAGCACCATGACCGGCGGCAGGAAGGAGGGGAACGGCCTCAGCGTCGCACCTCCTCGGCGAAGCTCGGTGGTCGTAGCACGAGGGAGAGGGCGAGCAGGGTTGCTAGCGCCTGCAGGACCACCGCAACGGTGCGGCGTGACTGTCGGGCGAACGAAACACGCAGTTCGTCGCTGGCGTGGGGAAGAGTGAAACGCACGAGATCGTGCTCAACGCTCTCCAGCCCCACCTCGCCTGCCTGCGCACGCCAACCGGGATGAACCGATTCGGCCAGCAGGACAGCGCCCGGGCCGGGGGCCTGTCCCACATAGACATCGTCCTCGACCCTGTGGAGGGGGAGCGACTGCGACTGGGGTGGGAGCTCGTCGCGGTGTAAGAGAGCGAGCGCGTCTTCTTCGGGGACGAAAGCGGCGCGTGGCAGCCAACGCTCGACACTGTAGACGAGCCCGATGTCCACTGGCTGCGGTTCGAGGTCCTGCTGATCAGCGAGGGCAGTTTCTAGGCGCTCGCTGCGCCCACCCTCGGGAACGTAGACGTAGAGGATGTTCGCAAGCCCAAGCCGACCGGCGGCGCCCGGGGTGACGTGGGCCGCGATGTCCTCGATCGCGTCCTCCACGTACCCGACGAGCTCTGGGGCGCGCGAGGCTCCGTAGCGTAGCATGCTGGGTCCCTCCGGGCCTGTGAGGTCCCAGCGCGCGACGCCCTCGACATCCGCCAGGACGAGCACCCGGAAGGGACCGCGGGTCGCTTGCTCCGACGCGATGAACGCGGGTAGAGCCGGCTCATCGACCTCGAACGCGGTCCACCGGTCGACTACGAGGTGAACGACGGCGGCAAGGACGCCGACCGCGACGGCGCTCGCCGCGCCGATGGACACGAGTTGACGCCAGCCGAAGGCCTGGGCGCCGAGCACGCGACCCGCGGTCGTGAAGGCGGCGGCGAGCAGTCCCGAGTATGCGAGCGCTGAAACGGCGAGAGGCAGGCCAAGCCAGGCGACCGGGGGCACGCCGGGACGAACGAGCAACCAACTTGCGAAGGTTGCGGCAAGGACGACCGACCACAGCCAGGCGAGCGCGCTGGGCCGGCGCGGGTAGCCGAGGGCTATGGCAAGGACGCCTGCGGCGGGGAAGGCGATGCCGGCGAGCAGGTGGGGGAAGCCGGGAAGATCTGGTGTGAGCAGGAGGAGACGCCAGAACGGCGCCGGGTTGGCGACTGGTGGGGCGAAACCGCCGAAGATCGGCGAATCGGCCACGAATAGGGTGTACGACCATGGGAGGAGCAGCACGAACGCACCAGCGGCGGCCGTCAAGGCACGGATGATGCTGTCGCGCCGGGCCGCGCCGGGACCTTGCCTGACTGCGAGGGCCAGGACCCCCAAGCCGAGCACCAGGAGCAGGACGAGAGCCGCTGGTGGCTCGAAGGCGACGAGCACTGCAGCGAGCAGAGACGCAGCTGCGGTCGCACGCCATGCCGAGCTCGTGGACACGGCGTTGGATCCGAGTCGGGCGGCAGCGATCACGAAGGCCGGCGAGAGGACGATCGTGACGAGTCCGCCGAGCCGGCCGGTCGTGAGCGCGGCGAGTGCGGGCGGGCTGAGCGCGTACGCAGTGGCCGCGGCGAGCCGGGGCAGTCGGGCGGGGGTGACGAGTCGGCCCGCCTCGAGCGCGAGTAGCCACGCGACAGGGAGTGCACCGAGCAGCAGCAGTCGTGACGCGAGCCAGGCGTTGCTCAAAGCCGCGAGCCCGAACAGTCCCAACAGCGCTTGCGCCGGTGAAACCGGAGCAGCCGATCCCAAGCCGCCGCTATCGTGCCAGGCTGACACGTAGTCATGCAGGAACGCCAGCGAAGACGCCGGCCAGGGCGCAAAATCACCGCCCCGCAGAGGACCTGGCCGCAGTACGGGAAGGGCACCGAGGAGCCCGACGACGCCGAGCACCGTCGCCACGACGAACACCGGGTGGACGGCGACGAAGCGGACGAACCGGCGCCCGGCGGTCGCGGGGATCCCGGGGACGTCGACATGCCCGGGGGGTGGGATGTCGGTTTCGCCGCCCGCGAGCCGGTCGGCCACGGCCTCCATGTAGGCGCGCAGTCGCGGTGCCAGACGTACGAACATCGGTTCGAGGTCAGCGTCGCTACGGGTCCGAGCCTCCTGGACCGGGACTCGCAGCCGACGCGTCTCGCGCAGATGCAGGAGGTTCCACAGCCATGCGCGCACCGTCTGCCACGCGTCCGAGAAGCGACGGGTGATGAGGAACCCGAGCACCTTCGCGATCCCGACGACGAAGAAGAGCGGGAGCACGACCGCGAGTCGGGGGCGGCCGTAGCACT
This sequence comes from Actinomycetota bacterium, assembly GCA_030777265.1. Classification (GTDB taxonomy): domain Bacteria; phylum Actinomycetota; class Nitriliruptoria; order Nitriliruptorales; family JAHWKO01; genus JALYGD01. The sequence continues at coordinate 6,449 of JALYGD010000037.1, forward strand.
TGATGAGGGTGGCGAGCGTGTTGCGTTCGGCGAAGTAGCGCGGCCCGAGCTTTGCCGTGTAGCCGAGCCGCCGATAGTTCGACAGGGCGCGGACGTGACGACCGACGGCGGTAGGCACGACTTCGACGTCGTGGCCGGCCAGCCAGATCCGCCAGCACAGGTCAAGGTCGTCGCGGAAGACGTGGTAGCGGCGGTCGAAGCGCCCGAGGCTGTCGAAGACGTCGCGCCGAACCAGCATC
>JALYGD010000038.1 GCA_030777265.1 Actinomycetota bacterium
CTGCTCCACCACGTGCGAGGGAAGCCGTGACGGGGTGACGTAGAGCGTCTCCTCGAAGTAGGGGCCCTCGAGGGGATCGGGCTTGTCGAACACCGCGAGGACCTCGAGGCGCCCGCCCCGCAGCAGCCCTTCGACCGCGACCTCCGCCCCCGCGACGTAGCGTTCGACGAGGAGGGGGGCGCGGGGGTCGGTGTTCGCGCAGGCGAGGATATGGCGGATGCGTGCGGCGGCGCCCACCGCCTGCTCGGGATCATCGGCGCGAATGACGCCACGGCTGGCCGACAGCGACACCGGTTTCATGACCACCGGCGGGCCGACCTCCGCCGCGGCCGCCGCGACATCGTCGTCTGGGCCGACGACGAGGAAGTCGGGCTGAGGTACCCGGCCGACCAGGGCACGCCGCAACGCCGCCTTGTCGCGGGTGAGCGCGGCCACCTGCGGAGGGTTGTGGGGGAGTCCCAGGCGCGTCGCGGCGAGGGCGGCCACCTCCACTCCCTGGTCGTCGACCGCGACGATCGCGTCGAGCCGAAGCCGCTGGGCGTGCGCAACCAGGGCGGACGCGGCCTGCTCGGGCCGGCTCAACGGCAAGGTGAGCGCCCGGTCGCCCATCACCCGCGACAGGGCCTGCCGGCGGTCGCAGGCCACGACGACGTCCACGTCGAGCGCCTTCGCCGCGGCGATGAAGTCGGTCGCCCGATAGGAAGAGGTCGGGAGCAGCAGTGCGATGCGGGACACAGGGTGTACCGTAACAACCGACGCCAGCGACCATCTCACCCTGCCAGCAGCGACAGCGCGAGAGGTGCCCCCATGGACCAGAAACTCGAGCCGATCCTGAAGCTGACCCCGCACGTGCGGGAGAAGCTGCGGCGTGTCATCGCCCAGGAACCCGGCGACCCGGAGCATTACGCCCTGTGGGTCGAAGTGCGCGGCATCAAGGCCGGCGCCTACGACCATGGGCTGCGCGTCGCACGGCTCGATGAGGCGGGCCCCGACGAGGTCATCCAGCACGACGACGACGTGCCGGTCATCATCCCCGGCGACGACGTCGAGAAGCTGCGTGGAGCGACGGTCACGATGGAGGGCGACCCCGTCTACGGTGCCGTCGTCGTAGTGAACCCCAACCGGCCGGCCACTCCCCCCATCCCCAGCGTCTCGGGAGACCTCACTGGCGACGCCGCGATGCGAGTCGCCGAGGTGCTCAACGTGTCCATCAACCCCAGCATCGCCTCCCACGGCGGTCGGGCCGAACTCGTCGCGGTCGAAGGCGACACCGCCTACCTGCGTCTGAGTGGCGGCTGCCAGGGCTGTGGCATGGCGACCGTGACGCTCAGCGAAGGCATCGAGGTCGCGATCCGCGAGGCCGTGCCCGAGATCCTCCACGTCGTCGACGTCACCGACCACGCCGCCGGCACCAACCCGTACTTCGAGTCAGCCAAGAAGTGACCGCAGGTACCCCCCACCAGCGTGCGAAGTCGGCGGCGGTGGCGGGCCCGTAGGCGTCGAGGAAGCGGCTGACGACGACGTGTCGGCGCCTGGTCACTCCACGGTCCAGCTTGTGGCCCAGTCGGGAGCGTACGAGCAGAACATTCCGATCCGGATCGAATGGCGGAGGTGGCTGGCCAGCGCCGGATGCGCACGTTCGATGCGCCCCAGGGCGGAGCCGATGCGCCAGGCCATGGTGGATTGGGCCCGCTCGGCGGGGTCCCCGCCCCGCCGGGGACGCCCGGCGCTCCCGTAGGAGGCGGTCAACTGGGCGAGGATTGCCCGGCGTTCGACCTGTGCCCGGCTCGCCCGCTCGGGGTCGTCGTCCATCACCGCCTCGTCGATCTCTTTTTCGAGCACAGCAAGGCGCTGCCGGTACTCCGCTCGGGCCCGTTCGTCGCTCACCGTCCCGGCGTGCCCCTGCTCGTTCGTGCTGTCGGCCTCCGCGTCCCCGCCGGCGGAGGGGGCGATATCGGCCACGAGGTCGAGCACGTGGAAATCCCTCCCCGGGCTGGTGAGCAGACGGGCGATGGCGCGTAGGCCTCGTGTGTCCTTTACGCGTGCCTCCTCGCCGTCGAAGCGCAGCAGCCACACGTCGCCTTCTCTGCGGAAGACGTTGGCTCCGTTCGCCTCCGCAGCTTGCTCCGGCTCGACGCCGGGCACCTCCCGCGCCGCCTTCGCCCAGTGCGACAGGCCGAGCTCGCTGTAGATGGAGATCGCCTCGCGGAGCAGCCCTTCGCTGCTGTTCCGATCACCGCGCTCACCGCGTTCGAGCAGCATGGCGGCGTGTTGCCGCAACGTGTGTGCGATCAGCAGGGACGCACCCACGCGCCGGTGCGCCTCCAGCGCTCGGCCGAAATGCGCGTGCGCCTCTCGAAAGCGGCCGAGTGAATGCGCGAGGAGGCCGAGGTAGCGGGACACCGAGCCGACGGTGACGGCGCCCGGCCCGCTCAGAGCGAACCGCTGCTCGTAGGGCAGCAGGAGGTCGTAGACCTTGGCTCCCGCCCCGGCGTCGCCGATCTCCGCACAGCCCCAGGCCAGCATGCACATCGCCAGCAGCCAGGTCGGGTCCTCGACTTCGAGCCGCGAGAAGTCCTCGGCGGACAGCCGGGACAGGATCACCTGCGCTTCGGCCAGCCGTCCCGAACGCGCGAGCAGGGACACCATGAAAGGCTCGGCGTTCGGGCCGTCCCCCGAATCGTTCAGCGACCTGGCGAGCAGATCTCGTGCCTGCTGCTCATGCCCGGATTCGATCAGCCAGCCCAGATGCTGGGCATCGGCGAGCAGGTCGGCGTCGGCGCTGCCGGCCTGCCGACCGAGCGCTCTCGTCTCGGCCGTGAAGCGCTCGCAGTCGGCGAGGCGGCCCTCCATGAGGGCACGCATTCCGCGCCACAGCGGTACGTACCACAGGAACATCGGCGGCTGGAGGGCTTCCGCGACGCGCGCGAACGCCTCGACTTCCTGGTCGACGATGCGGATGTCGCCCATCTCGAGCAGCGCCGGTACCCGGAATCGCCGTCCGTGCAGCTCGATCTCCGCATCCCGGGTTTCCTCCCCGATCCGCACGATCTCGGTCGCGCACCTGAGGCGCTCTTCGGTGTTCGTCGGGCCGCTGATGGCATGGCAGTAGCTGCTGAGCGAGTCGGCGAGGGCTCTCGCATCGTTGACCTGCCGCGCGACCTCAACCGCTTCGCGGCTGAGGTCGGCGCGCTGCTCGGGGTTCTGACGGCCGGTCGCGGCGACCGACAGTCGCGTCAGCACCCAGGCGCGCAGCGCGGAATCCTCCTGTCCGAGCGCGGCACGCGCCTCCTCGAGCAGGTCGATCTGGTGCTGGTCGGCGGGCCGAGCCTCGAAGCCGCTGCCACCGCCGCCGAGGCCGAGGGCGGCGCGGGCCAGCTCCTCGACCTGTCCCAGACGCCGCGCCGCTGCCGCGGCGCGCTCGTAGGCGT
>JALYGD010000039.1 GCA_030777265.1 Actinomycetota bacterium
GCGAGCGGCAACGCCCCCCGCGTCCGAGCGTCGGCGGCGCGCTCGAGCACGAGCACACCCGACCCTTCTCCCAGCACGAACCCGTCACGCTCGGCGTCGAAGGGCCGTGAGGCGGTGCGGTCGTTGCGGCGGGACAGCGCACCCATCTGCGCGAACGCCGCTGCGGACAGTGGTGTGATGCCAGCTTCGACGCCGCCCGCCAGCATGATGTCGACGGTTCCCGAGCGCAACAGGTCGCGCGCGACGTGAAGAGCGGTCGCCCCCGCCGCACACGCGGTGTTGACGGCGAAGTTCGGGCCGTGCGTGCCGAACTCGATCGCGAGCTGACCGGGGGCCATGTTCGACAGCAACTTCGGGATGAGCAGCGGGCTGACCCGCCGGCCCTCGAGGAAGTTGGCGTGTTGCTCCTCCCACGAGATCACCCCGCCGATTCCGCATCCCAGGACGATGCCGACGCGGCCGGCGAGCTCCGGATCCGCATCGTCCCCGAGCTTCAGCCCAGCGGACTCCACCGCCTCGCGCCCGGCGAGGAGCGCGAGGTGGACATAACGGTCGAGGCGCCTCGACGCTCCCCGCCCGAGCTCAGTGTCGGCATCGAAGGTCGGCACCCGGCACGAGATCGTCACGGGGATCCCGGCCGCCTCGAGCTCGGCGTCGGGCCCGGCTGCGGGCGCACCGTCCAGCACGCCCGCCCACGACGCCTCCGTTCCGCGCCCCGCCGGAGTCACGAGCCCGACGCCCGTGACGACGATGTCGTCCCGGGACGCCGCCCCGTCCGCCCGGGGGGTGGCTGACGAGTCGTTCATGCGCTCCTTGCTCACGCGGATACTCCGGACTTCTCGGCGATGAGATCGACGGCGTCCCGCACGGTGCGGATCCGCTCGACCTCCTCGTCCTCGATCTTCACCCCGAGCTCCTCCTCCACGGCGAGGGTGAGTTCGACGAGGTCGAGCGAGTCGAGTTCGAGCGACTCGAACGTTGCGTCAGGTGCCACCTCGTCGGCCGGCACCTGGAACGTCTCGATGAGAATGCGCTCGACGTTGGCGTAGATGTTCTGGTCCATGGGGTTCTCCTCCTGGAGCTTGCTCAGATGGCGGTGCCGCCGTCGACGGGCAGCACGACACCGGTGATAGGTGCCGCCTCCTCGGAGGTGAGGAAGCGAATGGCGGCAGCGACTTCCTCGGCCGTGACGGCACGCCCGAGTGGGGACCCGTCGACGTAATGGGCGCGGACTTCATGCGACATGGTGACAGTCATGCCCGTCTCGACGTAACCGGGCGCGACGGCGTTGACGGTGATGCCCTTGCGGGCCACTTCGCGGGCGAGCGACTTTCCGAGCCCGATGAGGCCGGCTTTTGCGGCTGCGTATGCCGTCTGCCCCGCGTTGCCCCGCAGACCGACCACCGAGGTGACGAGGACGATGCGGCCGGCCCGGCCGCGCAGCATGGGGCGTAGAGCTGCCCGGCAAGCGAGGTAGGCGCCGCGCAGGTTCACGTCGATCGTGCGGTCCCAACGTTCGGGATCCAGCCGCAGGAGCAGGTCGTCGTCGGCGATTCCTGCCGCATGGACGAGCACCCGAAGGCGGCCGAGCTCACCGGCCCGCTCCACCGCCCCCCGTACCTGGTCGGGTTCGGTCACGTCACATGCGACCGCCTCGGCCGGCCCGGCGCAGGAGGCGGCGACCTTCGCCGCCGTTGCTCCGTCCCGCGCGTAGCCCACGAGCACCATCGAGCCGGCGGCCGAGAGCGCGCGGCACGTGGCCGCGCCGATCCCGCCACTGCCACCGGTGACGAGCGCGACGAGGTCGCTCATCGTGCAGTCTCCTCGGCTGCCGCCCACGTCAGCAGACACGAGCCCCAGGTCAAACCAGCCCCGAACGAGGTCAGCAGGACGCGGGTTCCACGGCGCAGGCGGCCGGCCGTGCGGGCCTCCTCGAGCGCGATCGGGATCGAAGCAGCCGAGGTGTTGCCGTAGCGCTCGACGCAGACGAAGGCCTGCTCGTCGCGGATGCCCAGCCGCTGGGCAACCGCAGCGAGAATGCGGGCGTTGGCCTGGTGGCCGACGAGCACGTCGACGTCCGCCGCTTGGAGCCCAGCGCGCTGCAACACCACCCAAGCCGATGCGCTCATACGCGTGACCGCGTGACGGTAAACCTCCCGGCCGCGCATGAGCACGACATGGCGGTTGGCGGCGACCGTCTCGTGACTGGCGGGCTCGCGGACCCCACCCGCCGGCACCATGAGTGCGTCGGCGAGCGCGCCGTCAGATCCGAGGTCGAACGGCCCGACGCTGCCCAACGCGGTTCCCTCCGGGGCGTGCGCCGAGAGGATGCATGCGCCGGCGCCGTCGCCGAACAGGACCGCGGTCTGGCGATCGGTGGGGTCGATGACGCGGGTCATGGTTTCGGCGCCGACGAGCAGCACCGGGTCGGCGAGCCCACTGGTAGCCAGGCCCGCGGCGACTGCCAGACCGTAAACGAAGCCTGAACAGCCGGCACCGACGTCAAAGGCGGGAACCTCGAGGCCGAGACGGGCGGCTACGAGTGGTGCGGTCTGCGGAACAAGGTGATCAGGAGTGGTCGTGGCGACGACGATCACTCCGATGTCCCTCGCGTCGAGGCCCGCGTCGGCGAGAGCGGCGGTCGCGGCACGGATGGCGAGGTCGGAGGTGGCCTCGTTGGGGGCGGCCCGACGACGCTCGCGTATGCCGGTGCGGCTCACGATCCACTCATCGGAAGTATCGAGGCTGGCCGCCCAGTCCGCGTTGGAGACGACCTCCTCAGGCAGGGCGACGCCGAGGCCAGTCACCGCCACGGCGAGCTCGCCCTCCATAGGGGTGAGGTTCGGCGTGGCAGGACTGGGATGTCCGAACATCTCCCCGCGCGCCCGGGCCTGCGGCCCTTCCCTACTCTCCCGTCCCGCCCGGGCCTGCGGCCCTTCCCGGGCAGCGGTTCGGGCCGTTTGGCCGTTCAGCGGAGTAGCCACACCACCGCCTCGCCCCGGGTAACGGTCTGACCACGTCCAGTGAGAGCGCCGCCGACCCGCCCGAAGATCGGCGCGCGCACGGGCGCGGAGTGGCCCTGTGCGTCAACCACCGCGACGACCTGCCCTGGCTCGACGGCGGCCCCGCGCTCGACCAGCGCGCGGGCGCGCCCGTCAGCGGGAGCGACGCAGACGACGCATCCGGGGATAGCGATCATCGGGCCTGCACCTCGATGAGTCGCGCCGTCGCGTCGTCCTCAGCGGAACGACCGGCGACCTCAGGCGCCGTCCGGGCTGGTGGGCGCCCGCCCAACATCAGCTTGGCGGCCACCTGCCTCACGGTCTCCGGGCTGTCGGCGGAGACGGCGGTCACCTCGGGTACGGTGCGCCGCGCGAGGGCGCGCAAGACTCCTGGTCCGGCTTCCACGATGACATCGGCCCCGAGTTCGACGAGTCGACTCTGCACCTCCCGCCACCGCACCGGCGCGAGGACGCCGTCGACGATTCCTCGGCGAACTTCCACTGCGGTCCTCGCGACGTCAGCGGTGGCGCCAGTCACAAGCGGGGCTTTCGGGTCGGTGACATCGAGGCGGCGAAGAATGGCGGCGACACGGACGATGGCCGGTGCCATGGCGGTCGTGTGGAAAGCACCCTCGACGTCGAGCGCACGTACCCGACCGCCCGCGGCGCGACAGGCTGCGGCAGCGTCGTCTACGGCCTGGGGAGGGCCAGCGATAACGGTCTGGCCAGGAGCGTTGTCGTTGGCGACCGTTACACCCTCCACGCTCACCAGCGCTTCCTCGACCACGGGGGGGTCTAGCCCGAGGACCGCCGTCATGGTGCCGGGATTGCGCGTACAGGCGGCCGAGAAGGCCCGCCCCCGTTCGGCGACGAGGGCGGCCCCGTCTCGAACCGAGAGCGAGCCGGCGGCCACGGCAGCGGTGACCTCTCCGAGGCTGTGGCCGGCCAGGGCGGAGGGTTCGACGCCGACATCGATGAGGGCGCGCCAGGTGGCGAGACCGGCAGCGAAGACTGCCGGTTGTGCTACGGCAGTCGCCGCGCAGGCGCTCGGGTCGTCAGCCAGGCGAGCAAGGTCGGGTAGTCCGCACACCCGCCCTACCTCGGCGAATGTGGCGTACGAGCGGTGGTTACGCCATGCACTGGCCATGCCGTCTCGATGAGCCCCCTGACCAGCAAAAACGATCGCGACTGTCACCTCTGTCCTTCCGGGTCGTGGGCTCCAGCCTCGTAGTGCTTGTCGCGCCCTGGCTCGGGTCGCGGCGCGTGCGCGGCGGCCGACGAGAAAACGAGTACGGTTGCGCCTCGGAGGTGGCCTTCGCCCCATCAGTGACGCAACTCTTACCGACATTGACGTCAACGTCAACTAGCCGATGTCACGCGCTCCCTTGTCACAGCGCCAATCCTTCCTGTCGGTGGCCCAACCCTTACCGACGTTGACGTCAACGTCAACCCCAGGAGACGGACGTTCGTGCTCCCGGGCTTGATGCAACAGCGCAGCTGATGCATCAAGCCTTCTCATACATCTAGGCTTCGCCCCGCTCCTCGTGCGGCTCCGGCCCGATCACCTCGATCTCACCGGCCCGGCGGCCGTCGAGCGTCCGCACGCGCAAGGTCCAGCCGTCCTCGGTGATCTCGTCACCGGGTTGCACGAGACGACCCAGTCGCGCGGTGAGATATCCCGACACCGTCTCGGAATCACCCTCGGTCAGTTCGAGTCCGGTGTGGTGGGTCAGCTCGTCGCGGCGCAGTGTTCCGGGCACGACCCAGCACTCCTCGCCGAGGTGGCGCACCTCGACCGCCCGCGGATCGAACTCGTCCTCGATCTCGCCCACGAGCTCTTCGAGGACGTCCTCGAGCGTCACGATCCCGGCGGTGCCACCGAACTCGTCGACGACGAGGACGGCGTGGGAGCGGTCACGGCGCATGTCCTTTAGCAGCCGCTCGAGGTCGTGGCTCTCCGGCACCGCCGGGATCGGTCGGATGACGTCGGCCACGGCGAGCTCCTCGAACTCGTCGACGTCGCGGATCAGGACGTCCTTGACGTTGACGACCCCGACGATGTCGTCGACGTCGCCGTGATAGACGGGAAACCGCGTGAAGCCGGTCTCCCGGGCCAGTTCGAGGACCTCGACGGCGCCTGCGTCGTCGGCGACCGCGGCGAGGTCGACCCGCGGCGTCATGGCCGCTTCCGCGTCGATCCTGCCCAGTCCGAGTGCCGCGGTCAGCACACGCGCTTCCGGATCGGGGAGGACCCCCTCGCGGCGCGACTCGCGTAGCAGCAGCACGATCTCGTCGGGAGTGTGCACGAGACCCAGCGCCTGCCGCGGTTCGACCCCGAACAGTCGCACGAGGGCGTTGGCGTTCGCGTTCAACCCGATGATGAGCGGCCGGAAGACGAGCATGAAGGCTCGGAACGGACGCGCGAGCCGCAGCGCGACCCTCTCGGCCCTCGCGAGCGCGATGTTCTTCGGGGCCATCTCGCCCACCACCATGTGGAGGAAGACGATGATCGCGAGCCCGATCCCGAAGGCGACGGCGTGACGGGCTCCTGGGGACAGGGGTGCGACGCCGAGCGCCCGCTCGAGGAGGTGGACGACCGCGGGCTCGGCGATCGCACCGAGGCCGAGCGACGACATGGTGATGCCGAGCTGGGCACCGGAGAACGTCACTGACAGCTCGCGCAAAGCAGCCGCCGCGAGCTGCGCGCGACGGTCGCCCGCGTCGGCGAGCTCCTCGATCCGTGCACGCCGAGCGGCTAGCAGGGCGATCTCGGCCGCAACGAAGAAAGCGTTCGCGGCCAGCAGCACGACCGCGATGACGAGCGCGAGGCCGGGTGCTATGTCGACCGCAAGCGTGTCCTCAGCGGCGAGCACCGGGAAGGGCCGGAGGTCCGGGAGGTCGGGCCAGACCGGGAAGGGCCGGAGGTCCGGGAGGGCGGGCCAGATCGGGAAGGGCCGGAGGTCCGGGAGGGCGGGCCAGATCGCGAAGGGCGGGAGGCCCGGGAGGGCGGGCCAGAGTAGGAGGAACGGCGGGCTCATGCCGACTCCGACCGCTCGTCCTGGCGCCCGTGCGGACTCACCGTGCCGGGTGCGGCCGAGGCGGGCGTGTCCTCGTCTTCGCGCTCCAGCAAGACCTCGGTCACGCGGTTGCCATCGAGTCCCAGGACGATGAAGCGCCAGCCATCGTGGCGGATCCACTCGCCCGGTCGCGGTATGTGACCGAGCCCGTCGATCACGAACCCAGCGACGGTCTCGAAGTCACCCTCCGCCAGCTCGGTGCCGAGCACCTCCTCGACGCGGCCGATGCGCATACGCCCGGGAATGACGTAGCGGCCCACGCCGAGACGGCGCAGCGAAGGCGTCTGGGGATCGAACTCGTCGGCAATGTCACCCACGAGGGCTTCGAGGACGTCCTCGAGCGTGACGATTCCGGCCGTGCCCCCGAACTCGTCGACGACGACGGCGAACGTCCGTTGCCGGGCCCGGAGGTCGGCGAGGAGCCGCCGCAGCGTGTGGCTCTCGGGGACGACCAGCGCCTCGTGGGTGATGTCTGCGACGGTGGCGCTCTCAGCCCGCTCCGGTGGGAGCCTCAGGAGGTCTTTGATGTGGACGCTGCCGACGACGTCGTCGTCGTCCTCCCCCCTCACCGGAAAGCGCGAGTACCCCGTCCCACGTGCCGTGTCCCGAAGCGTGCCAATCGGGTCGTCCGCAGGCAGCCAGACGACGTCGGGGCGGGGCACCATGATCTCGCTCACCCGCCGTTCCCCGAGCTCGACCGCTCGCAGCAGGAGCTGCGCCTTCTCCTCGCTGAGTGACCCTTCGTCCGTTGAGGCCTCGATGATCCGCGCGAGCTCATCCGGGGTGTAGCCCCCGAGCAGCTCCTCGCGGGGCTCGACGCCGACCAGGCGCGACAACAGCCCGGCCGCTGAGTCGAAGACCCAGATCGCCGGCCGGAAGGCGATGGAGTAGAGGCGCATGGGCACCGCCACCGCCAGCGCGGTCTCCTCCGGGCGGGCGACCGCCAGGTTCTTCGGCGCGAGCTCGCCCACGATCATCTGGAGGATCGTCGAGATGATGAGCGCCGCGACCAGCGAGATCGCGAGTGACGTGCTCTCTGCCAGGTCGAATAGGTGGATGACCGGACGGAGCAGGCGCGCCAGGGCGGGTTCCGCGATGTAGCCGAGTACGAGGCTCGATATGGTGATGCCCAGCTGTGCTCCCGACAGCATGAACGACAGGTTGCTCATCTCATGGAGTGCGGCGCGGGCGCGGCGGCTGCCCCTTGCGGCGACCTCTTCGATGGCGGCTCGTCGGGCGGCCACGAGACCGAACTCGGCCGCGACGAAGAAGCCGTTAGCGGCGATAAGCGCCGCCACGGCCAGGAGTCCGAGGTAGGTCATGCGAGTGCTCGGACCCCCCGAGGTGGGTGCTGATCTGGACCGCCGTCGGTGTCCACGCCGATGAGGCTAGCGATGTGACAAGAGCAAGTCAGTGCCTGCCGGCCGGGGCGACGAACGTGGCCAAACCCCGCAGCAGCAGCTCGAGCGCGAACTCGGAGCGGTCGCCAGCACCCCCTCTCGCCATCTCGGCGCCCACCCTCGTGAGATTGGGGAATCGGTCTGGACAGCATCGCCAAATAGTCGCTCATGCCAACTAACGCGGATCCTCACCCGTGGATGACAGGTGATTCTCGACGGCCTGGGCCGCGCCGACCAACCCGAGGACGTCGGCGAACCCTGACGCCGCCTGGACGGGGATACCAGTTCCTCGCAGCACCCCGAGGAACCATTCCATGATCCGTACGAGGTTGGGCCCCACCGGTACTCGGCCGAGGGAAGCCAGGGCCACTCGGGGGTGGCGACGAAACGCTGCCCGCCCGGCACGGGCGAACTCCCGTATCTGGTCCTCCCAACGTGACGGGTCTGGTTCCGGCAGCTCGATCTCTCCCATCACCCGGTCAAGGACGAGATGGACGAGCTGTTCCTTACCGTTCACGTGCCAATAGAGGGTCGCGGCTCCGGTTCCCAACTCCTCGGCGACCCGCCGCATCGTCAACCGCTCCAAGCCGACCTCGTCGAGGACGCGCAGTGCCGTGGAGACGATCGCTTCCCTGGTCAGCGTGGAACGCGGCTCACCCCGTCGGGGGGGCGCCTCCGATGCCCCCGATCCCCTCCGCTGGCTTGCCCTTGGCGCCGTAGTCGGCCCATCCCTGTTCACTCTCGCCTGGCTTGTCCTCGGGTTCCTGACCCCCGGGTACACGCTCTGGGACCTCCAGATCGCGCCCTACTCGGCTGTACACCAGCCCGTGAGCGGCCTGGGCCTGGGTCCGACCGGCCCGTTCATGAACGCCGCGTTTTCATGAACGCCGCGTTTGTGCTCATGGGCCTTTTAACGATCGCCGGAGCGTCGGGATCTTCCAGAGCGTCCCGGAACTGAGCCCTGCGAGGCGCCGGACCTGTACGGGTCTGCTGGCCCTCCACGGTGTGGGGGCCATCGTGGACGGCATCTTCACCCTGGAGTCGATCCTGCTCCACTTCTCCGGCTTCCTGCTCGCCCTGACCCCGATCGCGACCTTCCTCGTCATCGGGCACGCCTCCGTCCCGCAAGAACTCCTCCGTCGATGGGAAGCACGCTCCCCGCTAGGAACACGATCGCTTCCACGACGTCCTCGGGGTACCCGCGTCGGCCGAGCCGCTCTTGGGCCAGGCGCCTGAGCGCCACCAGGGAGCTTCGAAGACCACCGTCCCCACGACCACCTCCTCCAAAGCCTCGGCACCGATCCCGCGGCCGGGATGGCAGCGACCTCCCAGGCGGCCACCTCCTCGGCGATTCGGACGTAGGGCTCGAAGGCACAGGCGTCGACATCCCGACCCAGGGCACCACGCCGGCGCTCACGCCGCGTCGATCCTCCTGCGGCGCGTCCGTTATTCTCACGTCATGGGACTGCACGTCACCGGCGACCCGGAGGCCGACAGGCTGCTGACCGAGGATCCGCTAGCCCTTCTTATCGGAATGTTGCTCGATCAGCAGGTGCCCATGGAGTGGGCCTTCCAAGGCCCCGCCCGGCTCGCCGAGCGGTTGGGCGGCGAGCTCAAGGTGGCCGCCATCGCGTCAATGGACTTGGCCGAGCTCGACCACATCTTCCGGGAACGTCCCGCGATCCACCGCTTCCCAACGGCCATGGCGAAGCGGGTACATGCTCTCTGCCGCCACCTCGAGGATCGCTACGGCGGGCAGGCAGAGCGGGTTTGGACCGAGGCGACGAGCGGCCAGGAGCTGCTCGAGCGGGTGCGCGCCCTGCCCGGCTTCGGCGATGAGAAGGCGCGCATCTTCGTCGCTTTGCTCGGCAAGCGCCTCGGCGTCCAGCCGTCGGGGTGGGAGGAGGCGTCGGCTCCTTTCTCTGACCATACGCCGCGCTCGGTTGCCGACATCGACTCGCCCGAGACGCTGGCACAGGTCCGCGATTGGAAGAGGACGCAGAAGGCCCGTGGCAAGGGCAAGGCCGACTAGGACGTCCCTGTCGGCACTCTGCTCGCTCGGCGGGTTGGAACAGGGTCCCCGCGCTTCAGGCCCTGACGACGATCGTGCCGGCGAACTTGTCGTGGAAGCCCTGTCGTAACGGTTGGTCGAGGACGTAGGTGACGAGCCCGGCGAGCACGAGGGCGCCTTGAACGGTCGCGGCGAGAACCAGGACGACGAGGCTAGGGACCAATCCGAGGACCTGAGGGAGATAGAACAGCACATGCCGCTTCAACGCAGTGCTGTAATCGAGGGGAGAGGAATCCTCCCGCAACGCCCGGATCCCGAATGCCAGCTTTCCGACCGACTGCCCACCTGTACCTTCCATCAGTGTCCAGTAGGCGAGGTGGACGATCAGGTGCACGAGCGTGGCCAGCGTCCGTGGAAAGCCGAAACGAGACGGGGGCTGGCCCTGGGCACCCTGAGCCACAACTTCGTCGAATCCGAGCAGCCTGAGCACAAAGCCCGCGGCAACGCCGAGGAGGGCCAAGACGAGGAAGTCGACGAGGTCCGCACTGACCCGTCGGCCGACGTCGGCGATCCGGCCTGCAGGCATGTCCCGGGTGGTCGCGCGGCCGTCGTCGACGCCCGGCTCCGGGGGAGGTGGAGGACTCGCCCCGTTCCCAACGCCCGGCCCCTGAGAGGTTTCGCCGGGGGAGGACCAGCGATCTCCCGCCTGCGCGGGAGGGCCGGACCGCTCCCCAGGATCGGGACCCGGCCGCTCAGGCGGTATCGTGCCGCTCATCGGCCCCTCCTTGGTGGGTCGCTGCGCTCGGAACGGTAACCGAGACCGGTCCCGATCCGGCACTGAAGCGGGCGGCCATGCTCTCCGTAATCCAACCGATACTCTGAATATTGCTCAGCGAGGGCGCGGCCTCAAGTGAATCCTCGAAGGGTCTCGCGCACATGTCACGTTCGAGCGGAAGACGAGCAACAGCACGACGCAGCGGAGGCGCGAGCGGCCTTCGGCGTCGCCGCTGGCGGGAGCAGGCGCGTCCCGGGGAGGGCCGCAGGCCCGGGCGGGTGGGCAAATCGTGGTACCGGCGGCCGCTCCTCGTGCTGATGCTCGTCCCAGCTGCGCTCGTTGTGCTCGGGGGGCTCCTGCTCGCGGTCTACCTCTTCAGCAACGTCCCTCTTCCCGAGAATGTTGCGCCTCAGGCGACCCGGGTGCTCGACCGGAACGGCGCGGAGGCGGGCATCCTCAGTCCACAGGCAGCCGACCGGGTGCCACTCGAGCAACTGCCACCACATGTCCCGCGAGCGGTGCTGGCCGCCGAGGATCGCTCGTTCTACGCACACCACGGCGTGTCTTGGACGGGCTCGCTGCGGGCGCTGTTCACGAACGTCCAGGCAGGAAAGGTCGAGCAGGGAGGCTCGACCATCACCCAGCAGTACATCAAGAACGCCGCCGTGGGCAGTGAGCGCACCTTCAGGCGCAAGGCCAAGGAGGCCGTGCTGGCGGTGAAACTCGAGCGCCGCTATTCGAAGGACGAGATCCTCGAGTTCTACCTCAACACGGTCTACCTGGGGCGGGGCGCCTACGGCGTGGAGGCCGCCGCGCGGACCTACTTCGGGGTTCCTGCTCAACACCTCAACGTCAACCAGGCGGCGACACTCGCCGGCCTCCTCAGGGCTCCTGAGCACCTCGACCCCGGCGCTGAACCTGAGGCGGCCGACGCGCGTCGAGTCTACGTACTGGACGGCATGGTCGAGGAGGGCTGGCTGGGCCCGAGCGAGCGTGAACGGGTCCTCGCCGCAGGGCTGCCCCCGACTGCCTCCCGGCAGCGAGCTGATCGCGGTCCCGCCGCCTACTACCTGGACGCCGTCCGTCAGGAAGTGGCAGCGAAGCTCGGTGAAGAGCGCGTGTATCGAGGACTGACCGTACGCACCGAGCTCGACCAGGGAATGCAGAGCGCGGCCCAACGCGTCCTGACCGCGAAGGTCGCTGAGCTCCAGCGCGAGCAAAAGGGCAAACCCGTCACCGGCGCCATCGTGTCCGTCGACCCCGCGGACGGCGGCGTGCGGGCGCTGGTCGGCGGGCCGGACTTCGCGGTCCAGCCCTTCAACTCCGCAATACAGGGCCAAAACCAGGCCGGGTCGGCTTTCAAGCCGTTCGGGCTGGCCGGTTTCGTGGACGAGGGCTTCTCTCCCGAGTCACGCTTCCCGGCCCCGGCGAAGCTGGCGGTGCCTTTCCCCAGTGGTCAGACCTACGAAGTCAGCAACTTCGGCGGCCGAGGCTTTGGCACCCAGACGGTGCGCGAGGCCACGCTCACCTCGACGAATACCGTCTTCGTGCAGATGGCCGCGAAAATTGGCCCGGACGAAGTCAAAGAGGCAGCGGTGCGGGGGGGGATCGACGACGACCTGCAAGCGGTGCCATCGCTCATCCTCGGTACCGCCGACGTGGGCGTCGTCGATATGGCCGAGGCTTACGCAACCTTCGCCGCTGACGGCGTACATCACGAGTCCCGATTCGTGCGCCGAGTGCAGGATCGGAGCGGAGCGACCGTTTCCGACACGAAGCCGGACAGGGCTCAGGCGATGGATCGGAACGTTGCCCGCGTCGTCAGCGACCTCCTCACGGGCAACGTCCGCCTGGGGACGGGAAAGGCGGCTCAGCTCGGACGCCCCGCCGCTGGCAAGACCGGAACCACGGACGACAGCAAGGACGCGTGGTTCGTCGGCTACGTCCCTCAGCTTTCCAGCGCAGTG
>JALYGD010000040.1 GCA_030777265.1 Actinomycetota bacterium
AGACGAGTACACCGGACGCGTCGTGCCGGGCAGCGGGGGGGCGGAACGGCGCGACGGGCGCCTGCTCGTCCGCAAGCGCTCGGTGGGCAACAGGGACAACAACGTCTACGTCGTCGCCGACGCCCAGGCCGGTGAGGCGTACGTCATAGACGCCGCCGCCGACGCCCCCCGCATACGGGAGGCGATCGACGACCTCAACCCGCTCGCGGTGCTACAGACCCACGGACACTGGGACCACGTCAGGGCCTGGGATGATCTCGTCCACGATCCCGGCCTTTCGGTCTGGGGCCATGCCGGTGACGAGGAACTCTTCCCGCACGCCCCCGAACGGGCCCTCGAGCACGGCGAGCGGCTCACCTTCGGTGAGCTCGAACTCGAGGTCATCCACACGCCGGGCCATACGCCCGGGAGTCTCCAGTTCCTCGTTCACGGTGAGGAGCGGCCTCACCTGTTCACCGGCGACTCGCTGTTCCCCGGCGGTCCGGGCAACACGTTCGGGGACGACGACCGCTTCCGGCAGCTCATGGACGCGCTGAAGGACGAGATATTCGGTCGCCTCCCCGACGAGACCTGGTTGTACCCGGGCCACGGCAACGACACCCTCCTTGGGGAGGAGCGACCGAAGATCCAGGAATGGGAAGAGCGAGGCTGGTAGCTCTCCCCACTCCCAGCGGCACCTCAACGCTTCCCGGTCGGGCTCACGCCCACCACTCCGGCCTCGGGAGTGGGCTCGTCGGCGGCACGCTCCTCGAGTATCTCGATCGACCTCGCGAGGATCACGGCCGTTCCGATGAAGGCGTCGTAAAGACGATCCTCGAGTTCGACGCCGAGTTCCTGCTCGAAGGCGGCGAGGTCGAACTCGCGCACCGTTCCCTCGACGCGCACAACCTGCCCTTCATCGATAGGAGGGTCACCCTTGGTGAAGACCTGCACCCGGTCTCCGCTCGGTTCGAGGTCCTGGAGATTGAACATCCGCGGACTGACCACCGAATCCACCCTGCCGCGGACGTCGACGTCCCGACCTACGAAATCCTTGGGTTCCGCGAACACGCTCGTCGCCGGCGTCTCGCTCGTCGCGCCCGCCTCGGGTCGGTCCTCCTCCCGTCCGCAAGCCCCGAGGAGGAGCGTCGCGACCAACAGGGCCGCCAATGCACGGGCGGCCGAACTCACGCTGATCCCGATCGGTGACGTCATACCCTCTCCAGACGTTCCAGCAGGTTCTCACTGTTTCTTGCAGGCCCCTCGCTATCAGCGTAGTAGATGGCTGCCGCCAGTCTAAGAACTCACTGTCCAGTCAGCCGCTCATTCCCCAGGGTGTATCCGGCCGCCGTTCTCGCCTGCCTTCGTCAGCCCTCGCCAGGTAGGTGGGTGCGACGCAGGCCGCTGCGCTGACGTCTCTTCCGCTCGTGGTCCAACTTCTGGTCACGTTGGAGCGCCCGCAGCACCTTCCGGCGGCTCAGCAGCCCGGCGAACTCTCCGTCGCGGAAGACCGCCATGACGTCCTCGTCGCGCCGGAAGCGGTCGAGCACGTCGACGAGGGCTTCGTGGACCGCGACGCGCGGCAGCGATGCGACGGGGCGCAGGAGATGGCGCACGGGTACGTCCGGGCGGCGCGCGCCCGGCACGCTGGCAACGTCATCGAGGCGGACGATGCCGATCGTCTCGCCGTGCTCGGTTATCGGGATGAGGTCCTCGGGGGAACGACGCAACTCATCTGCGGCATCGGCCGCCGTGGCATCGGCGGGTAACGCCCTGGGTGGGCTGTCGAGAAAGCCGGCCACTGAGCGGCCCTCGAGGACCTGCTGCAGCTCGTGCTGGGCCACCTCCTGGCGGGCCGCCACAACGAGGAACCAACCGATGAAGGCGAACCAGACGCCGTCGATCGCCCCGCCGCGCAGGAAGAAGAGGAGGGAGAGCCCTACCACGACGAGGAAGCCGCCTATGACCTGACCCGTCACGGCCGCAGCCCGCACCGCTTTGCCACGGTCCCCGGTCCCCCACCACACGATCGAGCGCAGGATGCGGCCGCCATCGAGGGGCGCGCCCGGCAAGAGGTTGAAAGCGCCCAGCATGAGGTTGATCCAGCCCAGGAGACCCGTGACGTCTGCTACCAGGTTCAGCCCAAGCAGGGTCGCATAGGCCGCGGCGATACCGAACAGCGCCGCGAGTACGAAGCTCGTGAAGGGTCCGATCGCGGTGAGCGTGAACTCGTCGCGGGGGCGCTTGACATCAAAACGGGTCTCGGTCACCCCGCCGAAAAGGAACAGGGTGATACCACCGACCTGCACTCCCCGATGCAGCGCTTCGAGCGAGTGGGCGAGTTCATGCGCTAGCACCGAGGCGAAGAAGAGGATCGATGCGACGATCGCCACCGCTATGGCCGGAGCGGTCGCGTAGCCGTACACGCTGACGAAGCGGGCCCAAAAGCTCCACGCCACGAGCAGAGCGATGATGAGCCACGAGGAATGAATGCGGATGTCGATGCCTCGAATGGAGCCGATCCGCCAGGCGCCGGTCAACATGGAACGTGCCCTCCGTGTCAGGGCAGCGGAGACGAAAAGATCACCAGACCATCCTAGGTGCGGACCCCACAGCGACGAATCGCGTAGCGTCGACAGGGCGACAGCCTCGTCGAGGTCTCGTGGAGGTCTCCGGCTAACGCTGCCAGGGGATCGCAAGCGTGACAAGGACGAGCGCAAGGAGAAACGCCACACCGACGGTCCGCCACGCCTCCCGGCCGCCGAGACGACGCGCGCGGGCCGCCCCTACGTGCGCGACAACGGCCGCCACGAGCATGACGGCTGGATGAAGCCGCGCGATGAAGAAGCCTTGCTGCCAGCCAGCATTGAGCACGTAGAGCCCGATCCCCAAAGCGATCTGCAAGTCGACGATCGCCACGCCGAGCGTGAACGGAACGCGCCGGTACGGAACCGGCCGAGGGGCCTGGAGCAAAGCGTACGCTCCATCTAGCAGCAGCACCCCAAGCACGACCCAGCGCAGCACAGAGTGGGTCGTGACAAGCAGGTCGGACACAGGCGGCTCCTTGGGCGGCTCCTTGGGGCGGCTGGTCATCGCCGGCTCCTCCCCTGGCGCAGCCAGACTAGAGGCCGCGGTCGGACTCCCTTCGCCTTCGGTGCGACCCCTCGCTTGGTGGCGGCCCGCCCATCCGTACCTGCACGGCAAGCAAGGTGTCGCAAAGATGGAGGTCGAGAACAACCTGGGTGGGTGAGAGTCAGGCCCGGCGCATCGCGCGCGCCCGCCCGTCGAGGTCACGAAGGAGCAGCGATGACGTTTCTCGATTCGATCCCGCGTCTGCCCGAGCCGCCTGTCATTCGAGTGCCCGACGTTTTCGCTCCCGCTGTGGGCAAGCCGGACGGCGACGGCGTCCTGACGCTCCAGCTGTTCCATGGCGGGGTCTGGCAGCCGGCCGAGACCGCCGAATTCATCGACGTCCACTCGCCCATTGATGGCACTCTTGTCGCGCGTGCGCAGAAGGCGGGCGAGGAGGACGTGAGGCACGCCATCGCCGCCGCGAAGCGGGCACGCGGAACGCTGCGGTCCATGCCCGCCAACGAACGCATCCAGATCTGCGAGCATGCGGCCGAGATCATGGCCCGCTATGCCGACGCCTTCGAGCACGCGATCGTAAACGACCTCGGAAAGACACCCTCGTCAGCCCGCACCGAGACCGACCGGACCGTGCTGCGACTCGAACTGGTCCGCGAAGAGGTGCGGAAGATCTTCGGCGACTACATCCCTGGCGATTGGGTGCAAGGCACCGACGGGAAGTCCGGGGTCGTCCTGCGGGAGCCCTTGGGCACGATCTTGGCGATCGGTCCCTTCAACTATCCGCTCTTCACCCCGGCCGCCAAGATCATTCCGGCGCTGGCGGCCGGCAACACGGTCGTCGCGAAGGCCCCCTCGGATTCGCCCCTGGCGCTCCTCATGTTCGCCGTCATGCTGGACGAGGCGGGTCTTCCCGAGGGGGCGCTCAACGTCGTGACCGGGCCGGGTTCGGAGATCGGCGACCTGCTGGCCGGCCACGAGGACATCTCGATGGTGTCGTTCACCGGCTCCACTCCAGCGGGGCGCAGCCTGGCGGTCGCCGCGGGACCCAAGCCGCTGCATCTGGAGCTCGGCGGCAACGCTGCCGCCATCGTGCTCGCGGACGCGGATGTCGAACACGCGGCAGCGAGGACCGTCAAGGGAGCGTTCAACCTCGCCGGCCAGCGTTGCTCTGCGATCAGCCGGACCATCGTCGAGGAGGGGATCTACGAGGCCTATGTGGAGCGCGCCCTGGAAGAGGTGCGGACCTGGGTCGTGGGAGACCCGCGGGCGGACGGGGTCGATGTCGGCCCGCTGAAAACCCCCGACGAGGCGACGAGGGTCAATGGGCTCGTCGAGGATGCGATCAAGAAGGGCGCAGAGTTGCTGGTCGGAGGTGAAGCCGCAGAGGCTTACCACCAGCCCACGATGCTCGTTGACGTTCCGCTCGATGCCGACATCGTGTGGGAGGAGACGTTCGGGCCGGTGCTGACCGTGGTGCGGGCCACCGATGCCGATCGAGCCGTCGATATCGCGAATCAGTCGCGCTATGGGCTCGATGGCGCCGTCTTCACGCGCGACCTCGAAAAGGCCTGGGGGGTGGCGGCGGCACTCAAGGTTGGGATGGTGGCGGTCAACGACGCGCCGTCGCACGGGGTGGGGCACTTTCCGTTCGGCGGGCGGACCCCTGACTCCGGGGTCGGACGCGAGGGACTCGGCTACTCCATCGACGAGTGCACAGCCTTGAAGACCGTCGTCTTGCCGACCTGACTTGGTCAGATGACCCGCGAGCCCCGTTGCACCTGTGACGAATTGCTCCGGGTGCGGACGCCTCATCACGAGCCTTCGGCGCCGGTGAGCGCGTTGAACACCTGCAGCCGCCAGAGCAGCGCCGGGAGGTCCGACGTGGGGAACTCGACGCTGGGGGAGAAGTTCCAACCGGTGCGTCCGAAGCCGGTCGCAACGAGCGGCTCGTCGTCGAGCGGCCACTCGTCGTCGGTCAGTTCGACGTACGGCAGCAGCCCGTATCTCCACCTGCCCGACTCAAACTCAGGACCCGGAGACGGCGCGGAGGCACCGTGCTCCGTCATCCGATTCCACACACTGTCCTTGTCGGGCTCGTAGACGCCGACGATGCTCAGAAAGTAGGCGAGGTCACCGAAGTCGTCGAAGACGAGCCATGCGTAGCCGGAATGTCCTTCCTGGCACGACTGCTGCGTTCGGACGCCGGCTCGCCACATCTCGGCGACGAGCGGCGCGATTTCACTGTCGAGCGGCACCTCGTACCCGTCAGGGTGGCGCACCATGACCGTGTCGTGCCAGATCGTGGGCGTCTGCGCGGCGATCCGCTGCAGGTCGCGAGGGTGACCGGTCACCTTCAGCCACATGAACTCGGTCACATGGCTGCCTCTCACACCAGTCGCATGGGGCGCGGCTTCAGGCGCTTCAGCGGCTGACGACCCCGACCGGGAGTCGGAGCCCGAATGCCGAATGCTGTTCGAAGAACCGGTGGATGACAGGGCGGTTGTCCTATTGAACGCCGTCACCGCCAAGCGCTTTCCATCTGGGGGCTTTCGTGCCCGGAAGCCGAAACCTGCTCAGTGGTCAGCAGTCCGCAACTCTGAGAACCGGAGCCACTGCTGTCATTGGGACCATGCGGCATGCCGCCCTACCCCCCAGGCCTACACAGGACGTCCGCCCTTCGAATTTGAACTCATATTTCGGCCTTATTCAGTGGGCATTCGTCAGTCAATAACGCCTACAAACGGGGCACCATTGAACGTACCCATGCAAACAAGGGGAAGATTTCGAGGAACGAATCCTCGTACCGCCCGATCCCTAAAGACAGGGTCGTTACTACTTTCCAGCCCACGATCAGAGGTTTGTCAGACCGTGCACTTCGCATGCTAAGGGTAAAGGTTGCTTGTACGGAGCGCAAGAGTAGAAGTAACCGTCAGCGGAGCAGTCTGCTGCTAGACATGTCGGACTGCGGGCGCTTCGCCCAATATATTCTGCGCCCCTTACCGCCTTTTCGGTCGTACAGATGGAGCCGCCCGGCACAGCGAACCCGCACAGCAGGGCGTGATAGTCGGCCCCATGCGTGCTTTGGCGCAGTCCGCACTTGTCCATTGCAAGGCCGGCGTGGACGACGCCGCTTCAGACGTTGACAGCCTCGAGCGCGGCCAGTTCGCGCTTGAGCTCGGCGGTCTCGTCACGCAGCCGCGCCGCATACTCGAAGCGCAGCTCGGCAGCGGCCTCGTGCATCTCGTGGGTCAGCCGCTGGATCAGGGCACGTAGCTCTTCGCGCGGCAGTGGCTCCGCCTCACCCTCCTGGTGGCGTAGGCTCGGCGCGTCGAGGGGCTCGTAGCGTTGGCCGGCCTCGGCGGCACGGGCAGCCTGGATGATGTCGCCGACCTTTTTGCGGATCGTCTGGGGATCGATGCCGTGGACGCGGTTGTAGGCGAACTGCTTCACCCGCCGCCGGTTCGTCTCCTCGATCGCCGCCCGCATCGCCTCGGTCTCCTCGTCGGCGTACATCACGACCTGCCCGTGAACGTTGCGGGCGGCGCGTCCGATGGTCTGCACGAGTGAGGTCTCGGAGCGAAGGAAGCCCTCCTTGTCAGCGTCGAGTATGGCGACGAGCGACACCTCGGGCAGGTCGAGGCCCTCCCGCAGCAGGTTGATGCCCACGAGCACGTCGAAGACGCCGAGACGCAGCTCGCGGAGAATCTCGATGCGTTGGACGGTGTCGATGTCGGAGTGCAGATAACGGACCTTCACCCCGTTCTCGAGCAGGTAGTCGGTGAGGTCCTCGGCCATCTTCTTCGTCAGGGTGGTGACCAGCACCCGCTCACCCGCCTCCACTCGGCGAGCTATCTCAGCCATGAGATCGTCGATCTGGCCCTTGGTGGGCCGTACCAGGACCTCGGGGTCGACGAGGCCGGTGGGGCGTATGACCTGATCGACGATCGTGCTGCTCTCGCGGCGCTCATACGGACCGGGGGTAGCGGAGACGAACAGTCGCTGGCGGATCTTGGCCAGAAACTCGTCGAACCGCAGCGGCCGGTTGTCGAGTGCGGAAGGCAGCCTGAAGCCGTGCTCGACGAGGGTCTCTTTCCGGGAGCGGTCGCCCTCGTACATGCCGCCGAGCTGCGGGATCGTCACGTGGGACTCGTCGACGATGAGCAGGAAGTCGTCGGGGAAGTAGTCGAGCAGGGTGAACGGCGGCTCGCCTCTCACGCGTCCGTCGAGGTGGCGCGAGTAGTTCTCGATGCCTGAGCAGAACCCCACCTCGCGGATCATCTCGAGGTCGTAGTTCGTGCGCATCCGCAGCCGCTGGGCCTCCAACAGCTTGCCCTGGGCCTCCAGCTTGGCGACGCGGGCGATGAGCTCGGCCTCGATCGTCCGCAGGGCTGAGGTGACGCGCGGACGGGACGCGACGTAGTGGGAGGCGGGGAAGACCGCGAACTCCTCGACCTCGCCGGTCATCTCGCCGGTGAGGGTGTTCAGCCTGCTGATGCGCTCGACCTCGTCGCCGAAGAACTCGAAGCGCACAGCGAGCTCGTCGTCGGTCGGGAAAACCTCGAGGGTGTCGCCCCGCACCCGGAAGGTGCCCCGTACGAAGTTCAGGTCGTTGCGGGCGTACTGGAGATCGACAAGCTTGTGGAGGGCCAGGTCGAGGCCGAACTCCTCCCCCCGCCGTAGCCACAGCACGTGGTCGCGGTACTCCTCTGGTGAGCCGAGACCATAAATGCACGACACGGACGCGACGACCACGACGTCGCGACGAGACAGCAGCGACATGGTCGTGCGGTGCCGGAGACGCTCGATCTCGTCGTTGATCGTGGCGTCCTTCTCGATGTACGTGTCGGTCTGCGGGACGTACGCCTCCGGCTGGTAGTAGTCGTAGTAGGAGACGAAGTACTCGACCGCGTTGTAGGGCAGGAAGTCCCGCAGTTCGTTCGCGAGTTGCGCGGCGAGGGTCTTGTTCGGCGCGATGACGAGGGTGGGGCGGCCGACGCGAGCGATGACGTTCGCCGCCGTGAACGTCTTCCCGGTCCCCGTCGCGCCCAGCAGTGTCACGGCCTTCTCGCCCGCTTCGACCGCCTCGACCATGCCCTCGATCGCCGCGGGCTGATCGCCGGCGGGAGCGAACACGCTGACTACCTGGAACTCGGGCACGAGATGAGGGTACTGCGGCCCGACGTCGGAGACAGTTGCGGCTCATCGAAGCCGGACAAGGAGAAGGGTGCGCTGAACCGGTGATCCCCGACCAGTTCCGCGCAGACCGTCTCCCGGTGCGTCAGGGACCCCCGGAGGCGTCCACGGCCAACTGCGCATGGAGGGCATCGACCTTGCGTTCGAGGTCGTCGAGATCTCCGCTGTTGTCCACGACATGGGTGGCGGCCCTCAGACGCTCCTCGTCGCTCGCTTGAGCTTCGATGCGGGCCCGGACCGCGCCCGGATCCATCCCTCGTTCGCGCACGAGACGAGCGAGGCGAACCTCTTCTGGAGCGACGATCACCACGACCGCACGGTAGGGCCGATCGTCTTCCGCTTCCGTCACCGTCTTAGGAGACCTAAGACGGCTCCTCTCGCGTCGCTCCTGAGGAGCGCCGCTCACGTCGGCTTCGACGAGGAGCGGGACGTCCACGACGACGATGCCGTGCGGCCCGAGCTCGCCACCGCCCTCCAGCTCGGCGAGCTGCGCCGCGATGCGCTCGTGGACACGGGGATGGATGATCGCGTTGAGATCACGGCGGGCATCCTCGTCGTCGAAGACGATCGCGGCCAAGCGCTGTCGGTCGAGGCTCCCCTCGGAGGTGACGACCTCCTCGCCGAACCGTTCCACGACCTCCCGGAAGCCCTCGGAGCCAGGTTCCACGACTTCGCGTGCGACCTGGTCGGCATCGATGACGAGGGCCCCGCGTTTGCCGAGCATGCGGCTGACGGTGCTCTTGCCGCTGCCGATGCCGCCGGTGAGCGCGACCACGTACACATGAACTCCGGCGTGGAGGGACCATCATCTCCGTCGCCGTCTTAGGCGACCTAAGACGGCTTCTCTCGCGTCGCTCCTGAGGAGCGCCGCTGACGCTCCGCGACGGGCGGCGGCTACGAGCCGGAGGCTGCGCCCGTTTGCGGGTCAGGCGGCGCCTCGCCCGGCTGCTCCTCCATCCCGGGGGGGGCTTGAGCGATCGCTCGAGCCGGAGCGGCGTCGCCCTCGGGCGCGGGCCGATCGGCGTGCTCGGGCACGCTCGCCTCGATCTCATCGAGATCTGCCGCACCAACCGTGCCTTGCGCGGGCGCGCCCTCCTCGGCGGTGGAAGCGGTGGCCTGACCGGCGAGCTCACCCTCGAGCGCCGGCTCACCCGCCTGGGGCGCCGGCGACGGCGCCGGCTGACTTTGTTCCCGCCGCGCCACCTCTGCCGACGATTGGAAGCCGGCCTGGCGCAGCTGGGCGCCGAGGGCCTGCGTACCGGGAGTATCGGTGCCCGAGACGTAGGCGGTTTCGGCGAGTGCGATCTGCTCGGGGGTGAGAGTCCGCTCGCTGGTCGGGGGTGCCGGCGCGCGCACCTGCTTGAGCGAGAGGCTGATGCGACGACGGATCGTGTCGATGTCGATGACCTTGACCTCGATACGGT
>JALYGD010000041.1 GCA_030777265.1 Actinomycetota bacterium
CTTATGGCCGACGGCGCGGGTCTCGGGCTGGTTCCTCGTCCGAGACCTCGCCCGAGCGGTCATCCACCGCGTCGACATCGTCGTGGTCGGTGTGGTGCTCGGTGTGGAGGAGGCTGCTGCCTACGCCGTCGCTGCGAAGCTGGTGACCTTGGCTCGGCGGCTCATCTCGTCGCTGGCTCGCCTCTACTTCCCTTTCGCGTCCTCACTGTCTGCAGCCGACGACCGACCGGCGCTGAGCTTCCTGGCCCTGGACGGGAGCCGCACGGCGCTTGTGGTGGGACTCCCCATGACCCTGGTGCTCACCGCCCTCGCCTCGCCGATCATCGAGGCGTGGGTCGGTCCGGGATACGGCGACGCAGCCACGGTGCTCGTGATCCTGGCTTCGGCCCAGGCCGTCTTCGCCGTGACCGAGACATGGTGGGGTCTGCTCATGGGATCGGGCCACGTGCGGGTGGTGGCCACCGTCGCCATCGCCGAGGCCGTCCTCAACCTGGGCACCTCCGTCGTCTTCGCCCACGTCCTGGGCCTGGCGGGGGTGGCCCTCGGCACACTCCTCGCCGTGGCGTTGTTCGAGCTCCCCGTCGCGCTGGTGCTCGTGTCACGTCACACAGGTGTCCCACGCCGTGCCGTGTGGTCCCAGGTGCTGCGCCCCCATCTGGCTCCGGGTCTTCTCGCAGGTGCCTTCCTTGCGTTGGCCGCCGGTGTGGTGCCGTCCCAGGCGGTGGCAGTCCTGGTCATCGCCGCAGCGGGGGGAGTCCTCTACCTGCTGGCCTATGTGCTCCTCTCGGCCACCGAATCGGAGCGGGCCCGACTGGCCTCACTGCGCTCGACCTTGCTGGGGCGCCGCTCCAAGCACCCGACGAAGCGCAGCGGCGACGTCGAGGGCGTTGCTGGCGGGCGGAACGCGCGCCTTCCAGCCCGCGACGCCCTCGAGGAATGACGGCAGCGACGCGACCCGTCCCTCGACGGACGATGAGACGACCCAGGGAGCCAGCGCGGGAAGAGCCGTGCCGAACATGGCCCGCAGCGCCAGCAGCGAGACGTCCTCGAGGTAGGCGACGTGGTGAGCGACGCTGACCCGCAGGTCCTCGGAGCTGAGCGGCTCGATGTGCAGTTCGCCGATCTCCGACGGCAGAAGCAGCACCATGACGTCGAGTGAGGTGGAGGTGGTCACCGCCAACCCGGGGCGAGCATGCTCCGGCTGGAGGGACAACCAGCGGTCCGCCATGAGGTGCCGTAGCAGGCCTGCGACCGGCCGGGGAGCGCCCGAGAGCAGGTTCGGCACCAGTCGGAGGGCGAGACGGTGCCCACGGGGGAGAGCGTCCTCGGCCCACGCTGGAAGCCGGTAGCTGCGCCCGAGGGAGAGCAGGACCGGGCCGGCGAGGGCGGCGACGGTCCGCGGTCCGGTCAGGAAGAGGCGCTCCTCGCCCACGTAGCAGGAGGCGTCGTCGAGCAAGCCCAGCAGGAGGGACGACTTGCCCGAGCCGCCGAATCCGACGAGTGCGACACCTCCCTCGGGCAGGACGGCGGCTGCTCCCTTGAGAGCCAGCATCCCGTGCCGTGCGGCCTGCCAGTGGAGCAGCAGGTCCACGAGCTGCTGTAGGGCCCCTCGGGGCCGAGCGTCGAAGTCCGGGTCCACCCACAAGACCCGGTCGTCGAGGGTGGCCGGCAGCTGTCCCCGCCGGCCGCGGCCGTCCATCAGGAAGAACCGGGCGTCGTCGTCGGCGGCGGCCCGGACCCCCGCTGTGGTCAAGACGCTGCGGGACCTGGCAGGCGGCGGCCGGGCGAAGCGCACTTCCAGTGGGGCGGGCGAGCCCTGGCTCATCAGTGAGCCGTACCGCTGCTCCAACAGCCGGCCCGCCGCCGGCGGTACCTCCGAGAAGGACAGCATTGCGGTGCCGCCCAGCGCCAGAGTGGAGGCCGTGGGCCTCGAGCTCACCTCGCGCTACCCCTGGCGATGAGGTGTGGACTTCGTGGACTCGTCCGGTGCCACGTCAGCCACAGCCGGGAAGTCTACGGACGGACCGGGGGAGCCCAAGCATCGGTGCAATGACATCGACCGGATGAGATCCAGTCGGGAACTGGTATCCGGCCAGATCTCGACTCGCTCCAGGATCCGCTAGGCTCCGGGCATGTCCAGGGGGCCATCCATCGAAGACGATGCGCTCCTCCGCCGGCACGGCCTGCAGGTCACAGCCCAGCGGCTGGCTGTTCTGCGGGCGATGTCCGACCGACCGCACAGCACGGCGGACGACATCTACACCGTCGTACGGGCCGACATCGGTGCCATCTCACGTCAGGCGGTGTACGACGCCCTCGCGGCCCTCACCGACAAGTGCCTCCTCCGGCGCATCCAGCCCGCCGGGTCGCCGGCCCGTTACGAGGACCGGGTCGGCGACAATCACCACCACCTCATCTGCCGAACCTGCAGCCGAATGATCGACGTGGACTGTGCGGTCGGCTACACCCCCTGCCTGACGGCCGCCGACGACTCGGGCTACGAGATCGACGAAGCCGAGGTCATCTACTGGGGTCGGTGTCCCGAGTGTGTCGCGGCGACCTCTGACCCCTCGGTGGCTGAAGCGGACACGCAGCGTGCGACACCAGCGAGACAAGAGAAAGGACCGACATGACTGACAGCGTCAGCGAAAGCGAAAACCCGGTAATCCCCTCCCCGACTCCCAAGCGGACTCGGCCCAGAACGAACCGGGACTGGTGGCCGGATCAGCTGGACCTGCAGGTTCTCCACCAGCACTCGCCCCTGGCCAATCCGATGGGCCAGGACTTCGACTACGCGGAGGAGTTCAAGACCCTAGACCTCGACGCGCTGAAGCAGGACATCTTCGAGGTGATGACGACGTCGCAGGAGTGGTGGCCGGCCGACTACGGCCACTACGGGCCGCTCCTCATCCGGATGACGTGGCACGCCGCAGGGACGTACCGCATCGTCGATGGCCGGGGCGGTGGCGGCTCCGGCGCTCAGCGCTTTGCCCCCCTCAACAGTTGGCCCGACAACGCCAACCTCGACAAGGCCCGCCGGTTGCTCTGGCCGGTCAAGCAGAAGTACGGCCGGAAGATCTCGTGGGCCGATCTGATCGTCTTCGCCGGCAACTGCGCCCTGGAATCGATGGGTTTCAAGACGTTCGGCTTCGGCTTCGGGCGAGAGGACGTCTGGGAGCCCGTGGAAATCTTCTGGGGCCCTGAGGACACCTGGCTCGGGGATGAGCGCTACAGCGGCCCCGGCGAATGGGCCCAGCCATTCGGCGCCGTGCAGATGGGCCTGATCTACGTGAATCCAGAGGGGCCCCAAGGCAACCCGGATCCGCTGGCTGCCGCCAGGGACATCCGGGAGACGTTCGGCTTCGCCTTTGGGCGAGAGGATGTCTGGGAGCCCGAGGAGATCTTCTGGGGCCCCGAGGACACCTGGCTCGGGGATGAGCGCTACAGCGGCGACCGGGAGCTCACCGGTCCCTTCGGCGCCGTGCAGATGGGCCTCATCTACGTGAACCCGGAGGGGCCCAACGGCAACCCCGATCCGCTGGCTTCGGCCAGGGACATTCGAGAGACCTTCCGTCGTATGGCCATGAACGACGAGGAGACGGTCGCGCTCATCGTCGGTGGCCATACCTTCGGCAAGTGCCACGGGGCGGTCAGCCCGGAGTACATCGGTCCCGAGCCCGAGGCGTGCCCCGTCGAGGAGCAGGGCCTCGGCTGGAGGAACACCTTCGGCACCGGCAAGGGCCCCCACACGCTGACCAGCGGGCTCGAAGGCGCATGGACCAGCGAGCCGACGAGGTGGGACAACGGGTTCCTCGACAACCTGCTCAACTACGACTGGGAGCTGACGACGAGCCCCGCCGGGGCGAAGCAGTGGACGCCCAAGAATCCGGAGGCCCAGGGCACCGTGCCCGATGCCCATGATCCGACGAAGCGGCACGCGCCCATCATGTTGACGTCGGACCTCGGTCTGAAGCTGGACCCGGTCTACGGGCCGATCGTGAAGCGCTTTCACGAGAACCCCGACCAGCTCGCCGAAGGGTTCGCCAAGGCGTGGTACAAGCTCTTGCACCGCGACATGGGGCCCGTCTCGCGCTACCTCGGCCCGTGGGTTCCGGAGCCGCAGCTGTGGCAGGATCCCGTGCCCGACGTCGATCATGAGCTGATCGGCGACGATGACATCGCTGCCCTCAAGGCCAAGGTCCTCGACTCGGGGCTGTCCGTCTCCCAGCTGGTCTCCACCGCTTGGGCGTCGGCGGCCACCTTCCGCTTCACCGACAAGCGTGGCGGGGCCAACGGGGCGCGGATCCGCCTTGCGCCCCAGAGGGACTGGGAGGTCAACGACCCGGCCGAGCTGGGCAGGGTGCTCCAGACCCTCGAGCAGGTCCAGCAGGACTTCAACGACTCGCAGTCCGGCGGGAAGAAGGTCTCGCTCGCCGACGTGATCGTCCTCGGCGGGTGCGCGGCCGTCGAGAAGGCGGCCAAGGACGCCGGCTATGAGGTCACGGTCCCCTTCACCCCCGGGCGCACGGACGCCACCCAGGAGCAGACCGACGTGGAGTCCTTCGAGGTGCTCGAACCTACCGCCGACGGGTTCCGCAACTACCTCCGAGCCGGAGAGAAGT
>JALYGD010000042.1 GCA_030777265.1 Actinomycetota bacterium
TCGTGACCCACGATCAGCAGGAGGCGCTTGCGATCGGCGACCGGGTCGCGGTCATGCGGGCCGGCCGGCTCGAGCAGGCTGGCCCGCCGGAAACTGTCTTCCATGGCCCAGTCAACCGCTTCGTGGCAACCTTCACGGGAGAGGCGGACTTTCTGCCGGTCGAGCGCCGCCGTGGAGAGCAGCTCGTCACCGAGCTCGGTCCGGTCGCCGTGGTCTGGGATGAACTGCCCGCATCTGGGCAGGTCGAGGTCATGGTCCGTCCTCACGAGCTCGCCCTGCATGCGGATCCGAGCGGCACGAGCTGTGTGGTCGACGAGGAGTTCCAGGGGGCATTCATGCTCTACCACGTGCGTTTGCCGTCCGGGCGAATCGTGCGATCACTCCAGCCGCATACCGCGGTCCTGCCCCCCGGCACACGGGTAGTCGCGGAGCTCGCTCACGGCCACCCTCCCGCTGTCTTCATCGATGGGGAGACGATCACCACTGGGCACCTTGTCAGTGCGGGAACCCCTGGACAGGTTGCGCAAACAGTACCGCGGTAGCGACTTGCGCTTTCACTCGAGTGACGAAGCGGCGGACGAAAGCGTGGCGGGTCACGCAGGTGGAAGATCATCCGCGGATTCTCGTGGACCTGCATTCGGTACAGCGAACGCGGGGTATTCTGGCGAAGGCGGCAGGTCGATACGGGCTCCAGGTCGCGCCTCGGGCGCGGACTGGTCTGGTCGCATATCGGAAAGACCACCACGCTCGACGGGGGGAGCATGGTTCGCAGCGGCCTCGCACAGTTTCAGGCCGCACCGGGGGTATCGACCCCCAGCGTAGCCTCGAGCCCGCTATCCGCGACAGAGGCTGCCGGGACTGGGGGTGTCCGGCTCTTGGCACGACTGTCAGGTCTCGCCGGGCGAGGTCTGAGCCGCCTGGCCGACCTCGGTCGGGCCACGACGCTCGACGAGCGTGGGGACCGCGAGACCTACGAGCTTCACGCGTCCACCTATGACTTCACGAGCGCGATCGGGGCGGTGCTCCGCGCCCGCGCGGTGGAAGCGCTCGCGCCATGCCCCCATGAGGTGATCTTCGACGCCGGCTGCGGTACCGGGCTGAACTTCGCCCCCATCGAGCAAGGAATCGGGCGCCGAGGCCGGTTGGTCGGCATCGACCATTCTCCGGCCATGCTGCGAAGGGCAGGGGAGCGGCTTGGCCGGGGTGGCTGGCACAACGTGACGCTGGTGTCGAGTGCAGCGGACGTGGCAGCGCTCGGCGTGAAGGCGGATGGCGTGCTGTTCTGTCTCGCCCACGACATCCTGCGTTCCCCCCACGACCTCGCTCGGATTCTCGCGCAGGTCCGCCCCGGTGGGCGTATCGTGGCCGCGGGTTCCAAATGGGCGCCCTTGTGGGCCATGCCGATCAACGTCGCAACCTGGTTCGTCAACCTCCCGTTCATCACGAGCTTCGAGGGCTTCGAGCAACCTTGGGGCCATCTCGCCCGCTTCGTGCCCGGGCTCCACGTCGAGTCGCTCCAGGAGTACTTCGGCGGCGCTTATGTAGCCACTGGGACGACGCCGGCGGTTGGGGGCGCAATTTCCGATCGATAGGCCGATCGGAAGCGGAGCAGGCGTGGCGACGGTGGGGGTGGTCAGACCCCGAGGGGGCACCACGCAACCCCCCTCGGACCATTTCTCGGTCCAAGGCAGGCTTCCAGCGCTACCTTCCACGCTCCTCGAGGTGCTGCTCGAGCTTGCGCTTCACGCGCTGCAATGCGTTGTCGACCGACTTCACGTGTCGTCCAAGGACCCCGGCGATCTCCTGGTAGCTGCGGCCCTCGACGAAGAGCTTCACGACATCTCCCTCGAGTCCGGAGAAGAGTTGACTGAACGCCTCGTTGAGCTGCCCGAGTTCGTCCGAGGCTACGAGGAGGTCGAGTGGGTCGCTGTCGGGGCCAGCCACGAATGCTTCGCCGACAGTCCGTTCGGGGTCGTCCTCACGAGGCCGATCGAATGATACGTAGGAGTTGAGCGGGAGGTGCTTCTGACGCGTCGCTGCCTTGATTGCGGTGAGGATCTGACGAGTAACACACAGCTCAGCGAAGGACCGGAACGAGGCCTGATGGCCCGACGCGTAGTCGCGGATGGCCTTGTACAGACCGATCATCCCCTCCTGGACGATATCTTCGCGGTCGGCCCCGACGAGGAAGTACGACCGCGCCTTTGCGCGCACGAACCGCCGATACCGCTCGAGCAGTTCGACCAGTGCAGTGTCGTCGCCGCCCCGGACGAGCTCGACGAGTTCCTCGTCGGTGTTCGATACGCCGGCAGGCTCGCGCCACGAACGCCCGAACCTGTCGCGAACCATGGAGTGCGGCCTCCCGAGATGCGACGGCCAAGGGCGAACCATTATCCCCCGAGCGTTGGGCATCGAGAGCTACAGGGCTGCCCTTCCCCGCAGCCTAGACACCCCGGGCTTGCATTGCCTCAAGCGAGCGGTGCCCACTCCGTCCCTGGATGTTCGGCCGAAGGCGAGTGGGTGTTCACACGGATGAAGAGACACCCCTGTCGTCTTCTCACTCGATCACGACCTGCCTTCAGCCTGACCTGCGACGCCGCAGGGCCTCGTAGAGCGTCACCGCGGCGGCGACCGAGGTGTTCAGCGATCCGACCTGCCCCCGCATCACGAGAGCTGCGAGCACGTCGCACCTGGAGGCCACGAGCCGTGACAGCCCCCGGCCTTCGGCCCCGACCACTATGACGACCGCCTCGCCGAGCAGCTCGCAGTCGTGGACCCCGACGGTCGCGTCGGCGTCCAGACCTACCGTCCAGATCCTGCGCTGGGCGAGCTCACCAAGAGCGCGAGCCAGGTTCGGTACCAGGGCCACCCGAAGATGGCTGAACGCGCCGGCAGCGGCCTTCTCTGCCGCCGGACCGACCCCGGCGGCTCGCCGGGACGGCACGATCAGGCCGTGGGCGCCCACCGCTTCTGCGGTTCGAGCCACCGAACCAAGATTGTGCGGGTCCGTCACACCGTCGAGAGCGACCAGCAGCGGTGTCTCGTCGGAGGGGACCCCTCCGAGGAGCTCGCCGAGACGGAGGTAGTGGTACGGCGCCGCGATCGCGACGACCCCCTGGTGGGCGACCTCCCCCGCTAGCCCTGCGAGTTGAGACGGGGCATATTCACGCACCGGCACACTGGCCTGTGCTGCCAAAGCGAGAATCTCGGAGAGGACCGGGCTTGGGCGGCGCACGCTCGCCACACAGATCTTCCGCGGCGAGCTGGCGTGCTGACAGCCGGCGATGTGTGCCCGCAGCAGCTCCCGCACCGGGTGGAGCCCTGGCACGGCACGACCGGAGCGGTCTCGGCTTGCCCGGGGAAGGGCCGCAGGCCCGGCGGGTGGGGAGATAGAAGACTGCTCCGGAGGCGGGAGGGAGTCGTCCACTCGCCTCCCGGGCCGTTCCGCCGCTGCTCTGACAGCGGCCTTCGAGCCATCATGGCCATGGTCACGGCCCCCACGACGGTCCGGGCTGGTCGGCCCACGAGCGCCTCTCCCGCCACTCCGTCCCCCCTTGGGGTCGCCACCGCCAGCGCCACGCTGCTGCATGCTCACCGCTCAGATCTCCGCAGTCGGCAGTCTGGCGGGAGCGCTGACTCTCGCGGGGATCTGCTCACCCCGGGAGCCCCCAAGCCCGTCGCTCCGGGAGGTGCGCTCGAGGTACCAGCGCACACCGCCGGGAAGGTCCTCCACAACCACGCCCGCACCCGCCAGGAGGTCGCGGATAGCGTCGGCGGTGGCAAAGTCCCTCGCGCGACGGGCATCCGCACGTCGCTCGAGCAGCTCCTCGACGATCGGGGCGAAGCGGTCAGCGAGCTCGAGGGTCGGACGCAGGGTCTGTTCGATACCGAGCCCGAGGACACGGTCGCCGAGGCGGATGACGAGGTCGGCTAGGGCGGCGACCGCGCCGCGAGCCTCTTCGTCTCCGCGGTCCGCCGTCTTCAGCCGCTCGTTGCCGTCCGACACGGCCTCGTAGAGCACGGCCAGCGCCGCCGGCAGGTTGAGGTCGTCGTCGAGGGCGGCATGCAACGCCTGCTCATAGGTTCTCGCCACAGCGGCCGTAGGCGGCACGGTGCCCGCGGCGGCCCGGGCGTTGCGTACGAACGTCACCATCCGGTCGTAGGCGGCGACCGACTCGTCGAGCAACGCGTCTTCAAAGGTCAGGGGGCTGCGGTAGGCGGCGCTCGCGTACCACAGCCGCAGGGGCCCGCGGCCCCAGCGCTCGAGAGCGGCCTCGATCGAGACGACGTTGCCGACACTGCGAGCCATCTTGGCCTCTGCCAAGCGCAGCATGCCGTTGTGCATCCAGTAGCGGGAGAAGACCCCGCCGTATGCGGCCTCGTGCTGAGCGATTTCGTTCTCGTGGTGCGGGAAGATGAGGTCGACGCCACCACCATGGAGGTCGAAGCCGGAGCCGAGGTGCTTGGCTGCCATGGCCGAGCACTCGATGTGCCACCCGGGTCGTCCCGATCCCCATGGGGATGGCCAGGCAGGCTCACCGACTTTCGCCGCTTTCCACAGTGCGAAGTCGGCCGGGTCCTCCTTCACGTTGGCATCGACGTCAGTGGGCTGTTGGGCGTCCTCGAGCCGTCGTCCCGAGAGCTTGCCGTAGCCGGGGAAGGACCGTACGCGAAAGAGGACGTTTCCTTGTCGCACATAGGCCATTTCCCGGTCGAGGAGTTGCCCGATGAGCGCCTGCATCTCGAGAATGTGGGCGGTGGCGGACGGCTGAACATCGGGTGGCATCACCCCCAGCGCGTCCATCGCTTGGGCCCATCTACGTGCGTACCGTTCGGCGATGACGAAAGCGGAAACTCCTTCTTCGTTCGCGCGGGCAATGATCTTGTCGTCCACGTCGGTGATGTTCGTGACGAACGTGACCTCGAAGCCGCATTCGCGCAGGTAGCGGTTGAGAATGTCGAAGACCACGGCGAAGCGGCCATGTCCGAGGTGCGCGTCACCGTACACGGTGGGACCGCACACGTAGATCGCCGCCTTGCCTGGCTCACGCGTCTCGAACGGCACCTTCTCGCGGCGCAGCGTGTCGTAGATGGCGAGGGTCATCGGCGTTCCGATGTCGAGTCCGGTTACCTGCGCCGGCAGCGTAAAGGAGCGGCATCCAAACGGCTCGCTACTGTCAGAAGTCCCCTTGTGTGGTGGCAGGTCGGGGCGGAATGGCAAGTGGCTGCTCGAATGCGTGAGGCGCGGAGAGGCGATGCGGACGAGCGGGACCAGCCTTACGGAGATTCCGACCGGTGAGGGCTGCCCCTTGGGCGCCCATTCATCGGGGTCATCGGGGCAGGGCGGCTTCCCTCTCCCGGCCTTCGACGATGAGACACGTTGCCCAGCAGGCGATGCCCTCCCCCCGTCCGACGGCACCGAGCCCATCGGTGCTCGTCACCTTCACCGACACCGAGGTGACCGGCACATTGACCACGGCCGCGAGCCGCTCCCTCATGGCCTGACGATGACCGTCCAGGCGCGGGCGCTCGGCGATGACCGTGCAGTCGATGTTCGCCGTTCGCCAGCCGGCGGCGGTGACGTGGTCGACAACCCGGCGCAGCAGGGTGAGCGAGTCCGCCCGGGCCAGGGCAGGGTCATCGACCCCGAACAGCGACCCCAGGTCGCCCAGGGCGGCCGCCCCGAGCAGCGCATCAGCGAGGGCGTGAGCCACGACGTCGGCGTCGGAGTGGCCGGCAAGCCCCGGTGCCCCCGGCACGACGACTCCGCCGAGCACGAGCGGTCGCTGCAAGTCGGCGCTGAAGGCGTGCATGTCCAGGCCACTGCCGATCCTCATCACCGTGAATGCCCGGAGGTGGTGGGTCGCGAACCTCGCACGATCGCCGCGGCCAGGGCGAGGTCTTCGGGGAAGGTGATCTTCATGTCGCGGGCGTCGCCATGCACAAGCACGATCCGGCCGGACACGACACCGGCGGCCCGCGCGTCTTCGACGAGGCCGAGATCATCGGTCGCGTCGCGCCCGTGCGCCCACCCGAGCGTTGCGTCGAGCACGTCGCGTCGGATCACCTGCGGGGTGTGGACCCCCCAGAGCTCACCCCGATCGACGGTCTCGACCACGGCGCCGTCCGACCCGACCCGCTTCAGAGTGTCGGCCACTGGCAGTCCTGGGGCTGCTGCGATGGCGCCCCCGGTGACGGCCTCGAGCACACGAGCCACCACGGCGGGTGGGACGAGAGGGCGCGCGCCGTCGTGGATGGCGATGACCTCGGCGGCGGACGCAGCCGCCCTCACCCCGGCACGGACGCTGGACGAGCGGGAGGGGCCGCCGGGGACGAGCGCGACCTCTTCGCCCACAGCCCGCCGGAACGCCGCAGCTGCGCCCGGGGGGTGGACCACCACGATCTCGCTGATAGCGGGCACAGTCCGGAGCGCTGCAAGAGAGAGCTCCACCAGGGGGCGTCCGTCGACCTCGAGGAGTGCCTTGGGCGGGACCGGCCCGCCCTGACCCAGGCGGCGCCCTTGGCCGGCGGCAACTATGACGGCAGAGACGGTCAGGTCAGCTTCCTCCTCCTGAGCGGGAGGGCCGCGAGACCGCGGAGAACGTTACGCCTGCGCCTCGGCCAAGGTCCGGTTGACGAGCTCCTCGGCCTTTTCCTCGCCCTTCTTAATCGCGACCGCAAGCTCGGAGAGCAGGATCTGCTTCGCTTTCGAGAGCATGCGCTTCTCTCCGGCGGAGAGGCCCTTCTCCTTATCGCGGGTGGCGAGGTTCCGTACCACCTCGGCCACCTGGTAGATGTCACCCGAGCGGAGCTTCTCGTAGTTCGCCTTGAAGCGGCGCGACCAGTTCCCTGCCTGCTTGCCCTCGGGTTGGCGGAGGATGTCGAGAACCCTCTCCACCTCCTTCTTCGACACGACGCTGCGGATCCCGCACTCCTCGATCGAGTCGGATGGGACCATGACCGTCAGGTCACCGTAGGTGAGTCGGAGCACGAAGTAGTTGCGCACCTCGCCCTTGAGCTGTCTCGTTTCGACCTTCTCGATCACTGCGGCGCCGTGATGCGGGTAGATGACGGTGTCGCCGATGCTGAAGGCCATGACAAGGAACTCCTTCTGTCTGATACGTGCGGGCAGAGCCCAGCGTGCCGAGGTTTGAATGCTGAAGGCGGCGGGGAAACAGGGCAGATACGATTTTCAGTCACCCTCCGTAATGGAACCGCCGCACACTTGCCAGCACCGAGGCCGGTGGCTCCACGTAGGAGTCAGGGTACCACGTACGAACGGTCCCGCTCAAACCGCGAAACCGCAGGTCAGGGACTCGCAACAGTCGCCGGCTTCGAGCGTCTCAGCCGCGGGCGAAGTGTCGACAAGGGGCGGACTTGACCTGCTCAAATACTGGGAGTAACTAAAACGGGACGACGCGCTACGGTAAGGCCGGGTTCGGGCCTACACGTAGCGCTCGAGCAGGGACGATTCCGCGAGCCGGGCGAAGCCTTCTTTGATCGCTCGAGCGCGGGTCTCGCCAACCCCCTCCACGTCATCGAGGTCCTCGAGGCTGGCGCCCATCACTCCTTGAAGGTTCTCGAAACGCTTGATGAGCTTCGCGATGATTAGCTCAGGCAGCCGGGGGATCCTGCTCAGAAGGCGGTAGCCCCGGGGGGCGACCGGGCGGTCGAGGTCGTCGGCCTCGTAGCCGAGTGTCTTCGCGATGCGAGCGAGGTCGAGCAGTTCGTCGGTCGACAGCTCGTTCAGCTCCTCCAGCACGTCCTCGAGCTTGCGGCGGCGGTCGGCGATGTAGTCTTGAACGACGAGGGCACGCTCGTCGCCGACGTGGGTCATGAGCTCATCGAGCTGAAGCTGGATGAGGCGCCCCTCGGTCCCGAGCTCGATGACGTAATCCTCGATCTCCTCGGCGATCCGCACCACCATCTCGGCTCGCTGCAGTACCTGGACGACGTCGCGTACGGTGACGTTGTCTTCGATCTCCAGCGCGGAGAGGGAGGCCGAACCTTCATCGAGACGCGCTCGGTAGCGCTCGAGCGTGGCCAACGCCTGATTCGCTCGAAACAGCAGCGACGAGACCTCCTCGAGCACGTGCTTGCCGTGATCGAGGTAGAGCGTGACGATCCGCATGGAGGCCGACACCGAGATCACGGGCTGCTTTGTCTGCTTTGCGACCCGCTCCGCTGAGCGGTGGCGGGTGCCGGTCTCGTCGGTGGGGATCCCAGGGTTGGGAACGAGGTGCACGTTTGCCCGCAGGATCTTCTCCCCATTTTCCGACAGGATGATGGCACCGTCCATCTTCGCGAGTTCCGACAGGCGCTGGGCGGTGCAGTTGATGCGTACGTCGAAGCCACCCGAGGCCACCGCTTCCACGGCCTGCGTCATACCGATGACGATGAGGGCACCGCGAGAGCTGCGGATGATCCGCTGAAGCCCCTCCCGCAGCACTGTGCCGGGCGCTACCCGGCCCTGCACGGCGCGGAACGCGTCATCGCGCTGCCGCGGCTCGTACACCCCCACCCTCCGGCCGTGTTCCTGCGGGTAGGAGCGTATCGACGTATTGGGCGCTCAGCGACTGTCGCAGCGACCGGATTTGCCCGCCCGCCCGGGCCTGCGGCCCTTCCCGGGCCTCGCTTCGCTGCTCATCGTCACCGTTTTCCACTCAGCCGGTGACCGCCTCCGGCGTCCCCCCACCGGGCGTCGGGCAGGCGCCTGGTAGCGGGACACTGTCGTTGAGGAAGGCACGGATGCAGTCCTGGACGTCCCGCACCCGGTGCACCTGTAAACCGAGAGTGGTCCCGTCATAGCCCGAGGGCACTAGGGCGGACGCGAAGCCGAGGCGGGCCGCCTCGGTCAATCGGCGCTTGAGCTGCGGCACTGCGCGTATCTCTCCGGCTAGACCGACCTCCCCGATCGCGACGAGTCCGCGTGGCAGTTGACGATCGAGCGTGGATGATGCGACCGCCAGAGACACGGCGAGGTCCGCGGCGGGCTCACGTAACCGGACGCCGCCTACGGCGCTTGCGAACAGGTCGCGCGCGGCGAGGTTGAGCCCGCAGCGTCGCTCGAGCACCGCCACGAGCAAGGCTAGGCGGGATGGGTCGAGCCCGCTGGCCTGCCGTCGCGGCATCGCCAGCCGTGACGTCGCAACGAGAGCCTGCACCTCGACCGTCAGCGGGCGCGGGCCTTCCACCGCAACGGTTACCGCGACCCCGCTGGGGTCGCTTGCGTGTTCGCCCAGGAACAACCTCGAGGGGTCCACGACCTCCCGCAAGCCGTCGTCTGCAATCTCCAGACAGCCCACCTCTCCGGCCCCCCCGAAGCGGTTCTTCACCCCGCGCAGCAGCCTGAGCGCCTGGTGTCTATCCCCTTCGAAAGCGAGCACGACGTCGACGAGGTGTTCGAGCATGCGGGGGCCTGCGACCGTGCCCTCCTTGGTGACATGACCGACGAGCACCATCGCGGTGGAGGTCAGCTTCGCGGCTCGTACGAGCGCCCCGGCGCACTCACGCACCTGCGAGACCGAGCCGGCGGACGCGGGGCCGTGCGAGGCGCTGATGGTCTGGACGGAGTCCAGCAAAAGGGCCGCGGGGCGGTGGGTCTCGATGAGGTCAAGCACTGCTTGCAGCGAGGTCTCCGAGGCTACGAGCAAGCGCTCGGACAGCGTCCCGAGCCGCTCGGCGCGCAGGCGCACCTGCCCGACGGATTCCTCGCCGGAGACATAGAGCACGGCGCGCCCAGCCGCGGCCACCTCGTTTGCCATCTGGAGCAGGAGTGTCGACTTCCCGATCCCCGGCTCCCCAGCGATGAGTGCGACGACGCCGGGCACGAGGCCCCCGCCGAGCACGCGGTCCACCTCACTGATCCCCGTCGAGATGCGGTCAAACTCGTGCAAGGGAACAACGCGGATCGGACGCGCCGTGGAGGACTCCGATGAGGAATGAGATGCGGACAGGCCCACGCGTGTGGCCTGGATGCTCTCCTGCCGCATGGTGCCCCACGCCTGACAGGCGGGACAGCGTCCGGTCCAGCGCGCCTGGATGTGGCCGCAATCGGCGCAGCGAACGGCGGTGCGGGGCTTTGCCATTGCTTGTCTCCTATGTCCCTCGTCGCGTCCCTCGACCCCTAGTCGACCCCACGCTACGCCTCGGGTGTGACCTGGCTCGGGTCGGGGATTCCAAGGCCGCTCCTCCGTCGCCGTCACTCTCCCGAGAGGGAGAAGCTCAGGCCTCCCGGCCTTCTTCGTGCACCCCGTCCACAGCCTCGGCTACAACCTCGGAGATGCCGGCGGTTCCTCCCGGGCCGCGCGCTCGACCGCCTCCGCCACCGCGGGTACGACCTTGCGGTTGAAAGGGCTGGGAATGATGTACTCGGCGCGCAGCTCTTCCTGGCTCACGATGCCGGCGATGGCCTTCGCCGCCGCGACGAGCATCCGCTGGGTGAACGCCCCCGCGTCAGCATCAAGGGCGCCCCGGAAGACACCGGGGAAGGCGAGCACGTTGTTGACCTGGTTCGGATAAT
>JALYGD010000043.1 GCA_030777265.1 Actinomycetota bacterium
GTGGCCGAGGAGATGGAGTTCCGCGTAGCACCGCTATCTGGTCTGGTGCGCTCCTCGAGGACCGACGTCGCCGTAGATCACCGGCGGTGGATTAGTTCCGGCGAAGGCCGCCGGATAGCCGCCGGGCAGCAGTCCCTGGGTTCGGTAGAGGTACCGCCAATTGGACTGGACCGTCTCGCCGGATGATCGGCAAGGCTGGTCTCCACGGCCCCAGGCCACCTGTGGGTGGCCTGGGGCCGCCAGTTCGGGCACAGTCGGGCACAGCACCAGGCGCCGTGGCCAGGCGCCGTGCACCAGCCCGAATGTGGTCATCCCTCGTTGTCCGGTTCCACCGTCAGTCGAAGTCCTGCGGGCCGACCGTCTGGATCTCCATCACCCGGTCGCAGGGGATCTCGGCGGCGGCGGCGTGGTCCCGCACCCGGCGCTCGTCTTGAGCGCTGTAGGTGCAGTAGGTGACGAGCCCGTCGACGGTCTGCACAGCGTGGGAGTGCTCCCAGACGACGTCGGGGAACCGCTCGGCCGCCACGTGCTTGCACTTCGAACCAATCTCCTGCACTTGCTCGGGAGTGAGCGGTCCGAAGTGCCGTTCGATCAGGTACTGGGCCATCTGGGCCTCCTTTGGCTTATCCGATGGCCACATCATGAGCCCGGGCTCCCCTTGGCACATCGGTGACTGGCACCCGTTTGGGCGGGGACGGACTACCCAGATAACGAACGGGTCTGGGTGGTGAGCTCCGAACGGCTCCGGCAGCCGGTCTTGGCCAGGAGGCTGGCCACGTGCTTCTCGACAGTCCGGGGCGACAGGTACAGGCGCGTGGCGATCTCGCGGTTCGTCAGCCGCTTGACCAGTAGTGACAGCACGTCGGCCTCGCGGCTGGTGACACCTCGAGCCTGCAGGTCCTCAGGCACCGAGGACTCGCCCCGGCCCCGTCGCGGTACGACGGCGCCGCCCTTACGCAACAGGGACCGACAGGCGGTGGCCACGGCTTCGTGACCGCGTGCATGGAAGAACGGAGCAGCGGCACGCAACCACGTCACCGGCTCACCCCACCCGTCGTGAAGGGCGGCCTCCGCGACCAATCGCCGCCCGTAGTGGCGATACCAGTCCACCAGCGGGGTCATCCGCCGCTCGGCCTCCGCAAAGGCCGACTCAGCATCGTCTTTTCGCCCGGCGCGGCCCACCCGCACGGCATCCGCGTAACCGAGGAAGCTTCCGACGATCCAGTGGCGGGTGACGCCGGAGCTGCGAACCTCGGCGCAAGCTGTTTGGCCGTCTTGCTCCTCGATCGTCCGCAGAAGAGCCCATAGGCCTCGGAAAGGGGGGGCGAGGGTCGCTGGAGACTGGCGCAAGAACGCCATCCCCCGTTCCATCTCCTCCAAGGCACGCTCCCTGTCCTCTTCAATCAGCGAGAGCGTGGCCCGGCAGTGACCCCACACGCAGCCGGCCAGGTCGAGGTCATCGGGGGCCAGCGTGAGGGCTTCGCAGATCCGCTCCTCCATGAGTGCCCGCTCCCGGCGGGCGGCGTGACTTGCTGCTTGGTACATGACGGCCATAGGCAGCGTTCCTAGGCGGAAGCGGCGGGAGGTCTCAGCGCAGCGGGTCACCACGGGCAGCGCCTCGTCGGGTCGGAACTGCTTGATGAGCCCAGCTGCGATTTGAAGGTCGAGTGTGGCGACGAGGGCCAACGCGCCCATTCCCGCCGCGAGCTCTCGAGCCTGGACGAGGTGCTCGACGCTCTCGGTGGTGAGCAGGTCGATGGTGCCGAGCTCGTGCAGCGCCCGGACCCGCCACAGGGTGAGCTGATGCCGTTCGGCGATGCCGCGGGCTCGGGAGAAGGCGGCGGCGGCGTCCTCCAGGCTCTGCAGGCGGGCGCGGCGTCCGATCACCTCCAGCGCGTGGCAGGCCACGTCGGGCAGCCCAGCGCGGTCGGCGGCCTCAAGCGCCCTGTGGGCGAGCCGAGTCGCCTCGTCGAGCCTGGCCTCAGCCATGGCGAGTTCTGCAGCGAGCGCATCGGTCCGAGCCTGGAGCTGCTCGTCAGGCGACTGGCTCTGTAACGCGCCAACATGGGCGAGCTGATCCGAAGCAGCGTGCCAACGTCCGGCGACGATGGCGGCACCAGCCAGCCGCAGCCGGACACCGGCGCGCCGGCGGACTTCTTCCTCAGGAAGCTCGCTCAGCAGGGCCTCGCCGATGTCGAATGCTCGGTCGGCCTTTCCTGCCAGCGACAGGACCTCGGTGAGGGCTTCGCTGGCGTCCGCCCTCAACTGGTCCGCGCCTTCGGCCAGGTCCCGGGCTCGTGCGAGCGCTGCCTCTGCGCTGGCCAGCGAACCCTGGGCGAACTCGCGCCCACCAACCTCCAACATGAGCTGAGCTGCCCGCGCCCGGTCACCGGCCTCCTCGGCCAGGTCGGCGGCGAGCGAGCACCACTGTCCGGGGAGACCTCGGTGCAACCGCTCCACTACCTCCAGAGCCCGACTGGCCAGCTTCGCTCGCACCGGGGGCAGGAGCTCGGCGGTCATCGCGTCCCGGGTGAGCGCATGTCGGAACAGGAAACGGTCGCCGCCGCCGAGGTCGGCGGTCAGGAGCTGGGCGGCGACGGACTGGTGGAGGGCGTCCAGGACAACCGCCTCGTCGAGGCCGGTGATCGGCGGGAGCAGCCTCCAGTCGAATTCCCGTCCGAGCACGGCGGCGGCGAGGAGCACCCGGCGTGCCGGCTCGTCGATCGCGGCGAGGCGCCGGCGCACGCTCTCGGCGAAGGTGAGCGGCACCCGGGGGGTCACCTCTCTCGCCATGGTCCACCCCTGCTTGTCCGCACGCAGGGCTCCTGAGCTGACGAGCCCAGCCAACAGCTCCTCCACGAGGAAGGGCAGGCCATCGGTGCGTTCCCGAAGGAAGGTCTCCAGCGCGTGAGGAAGGGCCGAGGCCCCGAGGGTGGTCTTGGCCATCTCCAGCACCTCCGCAGCGCTGAGTGGGGCGAGTTCGAGCACCTGCACCGTTCGGCGTGCAGCCAGGGTGGCGGCCAGCGCCAAAGCTGGTGTGTGGTCGTCCGAGCGGACTGAGGCGAAGCAGGCGGCGGGTTGGCCCGCAAGGTTGTCGGCGAGGTACTCGAGCGCCGCGAGGGTCTCCGGGTCGGACCAGTGGAGGTCCTCGAGCACGAGCAGACAGCCGCGGGCGCCTCCGATAGCACGGAGCAGGCGGACCACGGCCTCACCGACCACCAGCCCGGGATCGACGTCAATGCCTGTCGACATGGCCTCGGGCCCGGGGGCGAGCTGCCGAAGAACCGGGACGAAGGGAGCGAGCTCCGCATCCTGGGGGAGCCCATGGGCGCGAAGTTCTCCGTGCAGTGCCTCGGCCAGGGGCCGGAACGCGGTGCGGCCGCTCGAGGGGACGGCGCGACCGACCATCACCGCCATCCCCGCGGAGCGCGCCGCTTCCCGCGCCTCTCGGAGCAGGCGCGACTTGCCCACCCCGGCCTCGCCCAGCACGAGCACCGCTTCACCCTGTCCCTTCGCGGCCTGGTCGATGGCATTGACCAGCCTGAGCAGCTCGTCCCCACGACCGATGAGGTCGCGACACAGGACCTGTTCCACCTGAGCAGTATGGCCGGGGTTGGGCGGGGAAGTCGTCTGACCGGGGGC
This sequence comes from Actinomycetota bacterium, assembly GCA_030777265.1. Taxonomy (GTDB): domain Bacteria; phylum Actinomycetota; class Nitriliruptoria; order Nitriliruptorales; family JAHWKO01; genus JALYGD01. Next base: position 3,643 of record JALYGD010000043.1, read on the forward strand.
ACATGACGAGTGCACAGGAGAGGGCGCCATCGGCCTCCCGGCCGCTCAACGATGTCCCCACTCCGTGGACCGCCAGCGCGAATTCTCCCCTCACATCATGAGCGGCTGGTGGACTTGAGCGGTGCGCGGTGCAAGCGGGATCTTCAGAGTTTTCCCGGCCTTGCGATGGACGACGAAGGTGCGGTGACCACGTTCGTGACCGAGATGGGTCGATGTCCGTCCCGAGGGCTTCTAAGATCCGCACCCCTTCAGTGCCAGCAGTGAGCACAAGGCGTGGTCGCGAGCCGACGAGAGCCCGGCGGTAACGAGGAAGGCACCAAGCTCGTTGCGGTCGAGACCGACAGCGTGGGACTCGTAGTCGAGCCTCGGCCGGTGAACATGCACTGCCGGCGAGTGCTCGATCACGCCCTCCTCTGCGGCGTAGCGGTAGGACCCGCCACTGTTGACAGGCGGCGGCCGATCGTCGCCGGCGCCCGACCGAGTTCCTCGAGCTGTCGGGCGTAGAGCTCGATGTGCGTGCGCTTCACCTCGAACAGCCCGAGGTCATGATTGGCGCACCACCGTAGAACTGACGCAGGTCGAGCGTGTACGCCTCCCGAGTGCGGCCGGAGTAGCCGGCCAGGAAGCCCGCCGCCGCCTTCACCTCCGCCGAAGTGTCCTTGGGGGGTCGTACATCACCACCGAGTGCGTCACAGCCATGACTGGCTCCTCTCGAGCAGGAGCCGAGCGCGAGCCGGCGGTTCATGCCCAGCCCGTGAATGTGCCGCACCTATCAGCGCACGAATCCGACGAACTTGCCACCGCCACGCCGCACCCAGTCGGCGATCGGCGACTTCGACGGCCGCAACGTGAGCCGCACCGACGTGCCGGTCGGCGTGGGGTGGACCGCCGGAAGCGGGGGTTGGCGTCGGCGGCACCGAGGAGTACCGAAAATTCCGTCCCGCTGGGCCGCGTCCAGCGCCGAGCCGGCATTTGGTGCGTTCAGCCAGATCTCCCGGACCGACTCGGATCGTGGCGACCGGCATGCTGCCGCCTGCGCGGTACTGTGGGAGCCCCCAGGAAGGCGCGCTCGATGTTCCAATCGGCGTACCGATTCTGGAAGAAGACGTACCCCACGGAGGGGCCCGGTTCGTAATGTTCATGACAACCGGTTCGTAATGTTCATGACAATGGGCATTGGCATCTCCCTCGCCGCCTTCGGTTTGGGCGTTGCCGACATCACTGGGGCCATCCAGGCACCGCCTGCAGAGCGCCAGTCGTATCGGCAGGAAGGCATGGGGTTGTGTGTTGCTGCGGTCGTCAGCTTGTTCGCCTTCCTTCTCGCTGTGCGATGCTATGCGCACCAAGATGGGGCGGAGAGGAATCGTCAAGACCTGTGGATCAGTTTCTTTCCGCTGATCACGCGACGGCTTTCTGGTCCTGCTGTTCGCGCTCGACCATCACTCCCTTTTCGAAGTGAGCACCAGCTCGGACGAGGGCCACGAGATGCGGTCCGTTGACGGCTCGCCACCGGTCCTGGGCCGACTCGATGAGCTTGAAGGCCATCGCCAGCCCGGCCGCCCTCAACCCCGGGCCCGGGCCAGCGGCAAGCAAGGGGGTCGGGGCCCAGGTGGGAGCGGCCACGGCATCAAACGCTGGGGCGGCCCAGGCCGAGATGGTTGGGCTCGGCGTGGACATACTGTCCAGAAGGTTCTAGAATCCCCGACGCCCTGCCACGCCCGGGGCGGAGGACACACTTGAGGAGGAAGTGGTATGCCGAATCGACGGAGGCGCGGACCTCTGTTCGCCTCACTACTGGCACTTGCTGTTTTCGCCTCGCCCTTCCCGGCCGAGGCGCAGAATGCCCCACCCGGCGGCATCTGCGAAGGGGTCTTGAACCAACTCCGAGAGCGGGGCACCGTCGAAGAAAATTTGTTGGAAGCGGCAGCACGGCAGAACGCGGAGTTGATTCGCCAACTCCAGCAGGAACAGGCGGCCCTGCAGAACCAGCGCCAGGTCCTGGAGGGGCAGCTCGCCGAGGCCCAGAAGGAGCTAGAGGCGCTGCAGACAAAGAAGACGGAGCTCCAAGCGCAGCTCGCCGAGGCCCAGAAGGAGCTAGAGGCGCTGCAGACAAAGAAGACGGAGCTCGAAGCGCAGCTCGCCCAGAAGAAGACAGACCTCGCCCAGGCCCAGCAGGAGCTAAAGGCGCTGCAGACAAAGAAGACAGAGCTCGAAGCGGAGATCGCCCAGAAGCAGGCACAACTCGAAGGCCCCGGTAACAAAACGGGGATAAGGAATCGAATCGCCGAGCTGCAGAAAGAGCTCCAGAAGGTCAACGATCAGATCGCCCTGAAGCAGCAGCAGATCAACCAGCTGCAGCTGGACATCACGGCGCTGCAGGGAGAGCTCCAGAATGTCAACGATCAGATCGCCGTGAAGCAGCAGCAGATCACCCAGCTGCAGGAAGAGCTCAAGCAGGTCAACGATCAGATCGCCCTGAAGCAGCAGCAGATCACCCAGCTGCAGGAAGAGCTCAAGCAGGTCAACGCTCGTATCGCCGAAATTGAGAGGCAGATCCAACTGGGTGGCTGCGTCGCACCTTGACGGTGATGGCGCCTCTGAAGTGAGGGGTTTAGTCGGAAGCCGGGGGTCACGCCCCCGGCTTTCGTTTTGGTGCGTGCCCCGTGGAGTGGTGGGATTGAGGGCGGCGTACAGGAACTCTTCGCGTTAGACTGGGGAGTGACCTCTAGCCCGAGAGGCTGAGAGTCCACCAACGGAGTCAGGGCCCCCGCCATCGGTGCGCGGCGCTTGGACCGCAATGGAGTTGGTCGGCTGGTACGTCATTGTTCCGCTGGCCGTAGCCTCGCTGCTCACGGGGCTCGTCATGGCGCTCGGGACCGGTGGGGCCTGTTCCGCCACTACTGGGTGTGCTCTCACTCGTGCTGACCGCCTTCGCCGTGTCGCTCTTGCACATGCCGACGGTCAGCGCGATGGCAGACATCGCCCGGGAAGCAGAAGGCGACCAGCTCCATGACCTTGGTGGCGATCTCATCCACCCCCGAATCGGCCTTGTCGTGCTCCTCGTCATCCAGGTTCTGAACGTGTACAAGCCGCGGGGCATGACCGGATACGGACAGCGGAAGCAGGAGCAGCATCGCCGCCGCCAGCAAGGGGAGGCCGCCCAACGAGAAGACCGGACCGCACTCGTGCGCTAGCCCCTGCCCACTTTCGGTTGTGTTCAGTAACCAGCAGCCGGGTCACTTCCGCCTCAGATCACCAGTCTGGTGGCCGCCCTGACGTGCCGCTCGTCGCGCCGGTCGGGTCTGCCGCGGGTCTGGCACCCTCAGCGCACAAATCAGTTTTTCGCGCTCGACATGTCGGACCGAGACCCGGCAGCGAGGATCAGGACCAGGCGCTGACGGTCCACCAACTCGACTGGCGAGGCGGTCAGCGTAAGGGTGGGTGCCCGAGCTTGGTCTGACCCGAATCTTCCGGCTGACGTCCCTTGCGGGCTGTCTTGATAATGATCCGTCGGCCGAGCTCGGACACCCACCCGACACCCACCGGTCGGACGGAGTGACCTACTAGGAGCCTGTCGCAGAGGCCCATCGCTGTCCTGTCCGTCGTCCCGGCAGGTGTGGTGCCATCCCAGCCGCTCTCACA
>JALYGD010000044.1 GCA_030777265.1 Actinomycetota bacterium
ACGACGAGGTCGGCACGACGGCGCTCCGCCAGACGCACGACCTCCGGGGGCTCGAGCGGCTGCACCGTGTAGCAGGGACCGAGCTCGGCCATGCCAGGGTTGCCGGGCGCCGCCTCGACCGCAGCGACGGAGGGCGAATTCGCCAACCGCCAGGCCAGCGCGTGCTCCCGGCCTCCCGAACCGATCACGAGGACGCGCAAGCCTCACCCACCCAGCCCCAGCGACGCGGGAACCGCGCCGCGCACGAGGGTTTGCGAGCGCTTCGCACCGATGGAGACCCAGCGGATGGGCACGCCTGACTCCTCCTCGAGCAACTCGACGTAGCGCCGGGCCGCCGGGGGCAGGTCTTCCCATCGTTCCACGTCGGAGATGTCTCCTCGCCATCCCGGCAGCTCGACGTAGAGGGGCTCGGCGTGGTGGAAGATCGACTGGTGCGGCGGGAAGTCCCGGTACTCACGTCCCTCGTAGCGGTAGGCCACGGCGACCCGCAGCGTCTCGAAGCTCGAGAGCACGTCGAGCTTGGTGAGGAACAGACCTGTCAGGCCGTTCACCCGGTTCGCGTAGCGAGCGAGCACCGCGTCGAACCAGCCGGTGCGCCGACGCCGACCCGTGGTGGTGCCGTACTCGTCGCCGTGCTCGACCAGACGGGTGCCGATGCCATCGGACAGTTCAGTGGGGAAAGGCCCGGTGCCCACTCGAGTGATATAGGCCTTCGCGATGCCGATGACCTCGTCGACGTGCCGGGGACCGATCCCGGCGCCCGTGAGCGCGCCACCTGCCACCGGGTTCGAAGACGTGACGAAGGGGTAGGTGCCGTGGTCGAGGTCGAGCAGGGTGCCTTGCGCGCCTTCGAGGATGACGTGCTTGCCACCCTCGAGGCTGTCGTGGATGAGGGCGGTCGTGTCGGCGAGCTGGGGCTTCAGTCGCTCGGCATAAGCGAGGTAGGTGGACGCGATTTCGTCCGCGTCCAGCGGAAGGCGGTTGTAGATACGGGAGAGTATCTGGTTCTTCAGCTCGAGGGCGGCGTCGAGCTTCTGCCGGAAGATCTTCTCGTCGAACAGGTCCTGGAAACGAAGACCGATCCGCGCGGCCTTGTCGGCATAGGCGGGCCCAATGCCGCGGCGGGTCGTGCCGAGCTTGGCCTCGCCGAGACGCCGCTCCACGAGCAGGTCGAGCTCTCGGTGGTAGGGCATGATGAGGTGAGCGTTGCCCGAGACACGCAATCGCGTGCTCGCCTCCAAGCCCTTCGCGTCGAGCTCGTCGAGCTCCTTGATGAGCACGTTGGGATCGATGACCACCCCATCGCCGATGACGGGGGTGACGTGCGGGTAGAGGACCCCGGAAGGTATGAGGTGCAGCTTGAGCACCGTGTCGCCCACTCGGATGGTGTGGCCGGCGTTGTTGCCCCCCTGGTATCTGATGACGAGGTCGGTGCGGTCGGCGAGCAGGTCGGTGGCCTTACCCTTGCCTTCGTCACCCCACTGCACGCCGACGATGATGGTCGCGGGCACGTGGATTCCTCCGGCGAAAGGGTCGGCTTCGGCACCCGAGCCAACTACGACAGTGCCCTGAGCCTAGCGAAGTGGCGCACTCGATCCTTCGGTCAAGGTCCACGTCCCGTCCCAAGTCACTTGCCCGATTCAGGCGATCATGGCGAGCAATCGAACGTCCTTGACCAAGACCTGGCAGAATGTGCAACGTACCGTCATCGTGCGATCGCACTGCTCAGCGCAATGCAATTCGAACTGCCGGAGGTTTGCATGCGTCCTCATCCCCTCGTCCCCTCGCCTCGCCGGACCCTCGCCACACTCTCCGCGCTGCTGATCTCGGCCGCGCTCTCGCTCGGATTTGCTCCCCTCTCCCCCAGCCTCCTTCTCGGCAACGACGCACCCTCCTCGACGCTCGCCAAGGAGCCCTGCGATGTCGAGAAGGTCGCCGCGGCCGGCGCCGCGGTGACCACGGCCAACACCCTCGGTTCCACGGCCAGTTCTGCCGCACATGCGGCCACCCCCGCCGCCTCCACGTCCAGGCCGGAGCTCTCGTCAGCCAGCCGCAAGCTCCCGGCTCCCAGCCCAGCCGCGAAGGCCCCGGCTGACAGCCCCGTGGGGCTGCTGCAGAGCTGCCCGGGAGTGCGACCAGGCGGGATCGTCACCTCCGACGACGGCCTGTGCACCTACAACTTCGTCTTCACCGACGGCGTCCACCGCTACATCGGCACCGCCGGCCACTGCATCCTGGAAGGTCCCCAGATCAGCGCGGGCTCATTGCCGCCAGTCGAGCGCACGTGGACGCCAGCCGCAGGCCCTGTCGCCCGTGACGTCGACGGCAATCGGGTCGGCGTATTCGTGTACGGGATCAGAAGCGATGCGCACGACTTCGCGCTCATCCGACTCGACCACAATGTGCCAGTGAACCCGGCGATGTGCCACTTCGGCGGGCCGACCGGCATCAACAACGACCTGGTCAGCGAGACGGTCACCCTGCATTACTACGGGAACGGGCAGGGTGTCAGCGCCCTCGCGCCGGGGCGCAGCGCACTCGCGTTGGACATGAGTGACCCCAACCAAGTGCCTGCCTACGGGCTCGCTGTCCCCGGGGACTCCGGCGCCGGAGTCATCAGTGAGGACGGCCGCGCCGTCGGCAACATCTCGAGCGATGTCGTGGGACTCAGCACGATCTTCGAGGGAATTCTCCATATCCCTCGCATCACTCCGCAGATCGAAGCGGCGGAGCGGGCGCTCGGCGTCAACCTCGAGCTCGTCACCGCACCGCTCGAGTAACTACCCCACGACGCAAACTGGTCGCGCCCGGGCGAATCG
>JALYGD010000045.1 GCA_030777265.1 Actinomycetota bacterium
TGCGTCGCATCCTCGTGGGAGGAAGCGTCACCGGCCTCGCGGGGGTCACCGCGATGTGGCTGTTCGGCTCCCCCGACGTGCTCGGGATCGGCTATCCAGCGGTCCGGGCTGTCGCCGACCTGCAACCGCCGTATGACGTGCCATGGGCCATCGCGGTCTTCCTGGCACTGAAAGCGATCGCGACCGGCGCGACGCTCGTGGGAGGCGGCGCGGGGGGCGTGTTCATCCCCCTCGTCATCATGGGGGCGGCGATCGGGGGGCTCTCCGCCGAACTCGTCGGCGGGGTCATCCCCGGCCTCGACGTCGCCCTCTTCCCACTCGTCGGGATGGCGGCCTTTCTGGGTGCCGGCTACCACACACCGCTCGCGGCAGTCACGTTCGTCGCCGAGACGACCGGCTCGGCGAACTACATCGTGGCCGGTCTGCTGGCTGCCGCGTTCGCTTATGGGGTTATGGGCCGGCGCTCGATCTCGACCCGCCAGCGCACGGCACGGCGCGGCCACGTGGAGGCGTTGCTCGACGAACCTGCCGCCAGCGCGATCTCGTCCCCACCCGTGACGGTTCCACCGGACACGACGCTCGAGGCGTTCGCTCGCAACTACATCTTCACCGCTAAGCATCGCGAGTACCCGGTCGCCGCGGACGGCGGTCTGTTGGGAATGGTGGCGCTCGACCACCTCAACAGCGTCGACAGCGACGATTGGGCCCGGACCCGCGTCGGTGAGGTCATGGATCGAGACGTGCCGAGCGTTCGCGCGGACGCCCCGCTGCGAGTCGCCGCCGAGGTGATGAACCAGCATGGCATCGAACGCGTCCCCATCGTGGATGCGCAGGGCCGGGTTGTCGGAGTCATTGGTCCCCGTGACATCTTCCGGTTCGGCGCACTGCTCGAGGACATCCAGCGCAGCGCGTCGTAGCCCGGGCTGGCGCCGAAGGTCGCCGGGTGGGCGGGAAGGAGTGTCGTACCGCTCAACGCAGGGACGCCAGCTTTGGTACCCGTCCGCGACGCACTACCCTCCAGGACTCAGCGAGGGGTGAGACACCTGGGAGGGCCTCACGCGCCGACGGGGCAGGGCCCTCGAAGCGCTTCGTCACCCGTTTCGATCATGGGCCTCGACACGTCAGGTTAAGGACGTTGACCGCAGCCAGATCCATGCCGGTGCTCGCCCAGATCGGAGACAACGGCGACACCGTGGTTCCCCTGCTCGGCGTCGCCGCTGCGCTCGGGGGCCTCGGGTTGGCTCTGTACTTCTCGTCTGTCGTCCACCGTGCCGACGAGGGCACCGCCATCATGCGCGAGATCGCCGCGGCGATCCGCGAGGGCGCAATGGCCTTCATCCGCCGCGAATACCGCTGGGTCGCCGTCTTCGTCGGCGGTATGGCCCTCCTGATCTTCGCGCTGCTTCCCTATGGGCGCCCATGGGGGGCGATCGCCTACCTCGTCGGAGCCGGGTTCTCGGCCTCGGCAGGGTTCATCGGGTTACGCATCGCTACCGCAGCGAACTCGCGCACTGCCAACGCTGCCCGGTTGGGCGCCGTGCAGGCCCTGCCGCTCGCCTTCCGCGGCGGGGCGGTCATGGGCTTCACCGTGGCGGGGCTGGGCCTCGGCGGCATAGCGCTCGCCTACCTCGTCTTCCACGTCCTGCTCGAGGTGCAGGACGCCTTCCAGGTCATCGCCGCCTTCGCCCTCGGGGCCTCGTCGATTGCGTTGTTCGCCCGCATCGGCGGGGGCATCTACACCAAGGCCGCCGACATCGGAGCCGACCTCGTCGGCAAAGTCGAGGCGGACATCCCCGAAGACGACCCCCGCAACCCCGCGACCATCGCCGACAACGTCGGCGACAACGTCGGGGACGTCGCTGGCATGGGCGCCGACCTCTTCGAGTCCTACGCGGGCTCGCTCGTGGCTCCCATCGTGCTCGCCGGGCTCGTGTTCGCCGACGCTCCAGCCGACCTCCAGCGCGCCTCCTTCCTGTTCCCGCTGCTCGTCGGCGCGCTCGGCATGGCCGCCTCGATCCTGGGTGCCCTCGCGGTTCGCGGGCGGCGCGGCACCAGACTGGCGAAGCAACTGCACCGCGGCACGAACCTCGCCGCGGTCCTGACCATCCTCGGCACGATCGGCGCCGCCTACTGGCTGTTCGGCGGGGAGGTCAGGCCCCTTCACCTCGCCGGCACCGTCATCGCCGGGCTGGTGGCCGGGATGGCGCTCGGTTTCACGTCCGAGTACTACACCTCGAGCCACTACCGCCCCGTTCGTCAGCTCGCCGGCCAGTCGGAGACCGGCGCAGCGACCGTCGTCATCGCAGGAGTCGCCGAGGGCATGCTGTCCACGATCGCCTCGGTTCTGCTCCTGGTGGGCGCCATAGGGCTCGCCTTCTACCTGGGCGAGCAGGCGATGCCGACCATCCAGGACTCCGGGCTCTACGGGGTCGCGCTCGCCGCCATCGGGATGCTCGCCACCACAGGCGTCGTCGTTGCCGTCGACGCGTATGGACCAATCGCCGACAACGCGGGTGGCATCGCAGAGATGGCCCACCTGCCGCCGGAGGTCCGGGAGGTGACAGACTCGCTCGACACCCTCGGCAACACGACGGCCGCCATCGCCAAGGGGTTCGCGATCGGATCCGCGGCGATCACGGCACTCGCGCTGTTCAAGTCCTTCACCGCCGCCGCGGCCCTGGAAGCCATCGACATCCAGAACGTCGACGTCACGATCGGGCTGTTCCTCGGCGCGATGGTCCCGTTCGCCTTCGCCGCATTGACCATGAAAGCGGTAGGACGTGCCGCTCAGCGGATGATCCAGGAGGTGCGCCGGCAGTTTGCCGAGATCCCGGGGCTACGCGCAGGGCTTCGGGGAGCCCGACCCGACTACGCTCGCTGTGTGGACATCTCGACCCGGGCGGCCTTGCGCCAGATGGTCGCACCGGGGGCCCTCGCCGTGGTCCTGCCGCTCCTCCTGGGCTTCATGAGCGTGGAGGCGCTCGGCGGCTTCCTCGCCGGGGCGCTCGTCACCGGGTTCCTACTCGCCATCTTCATGGCGAACGCGGGCGGGGCGTGGGACAACGCCAAGAAGTTCATCGAGGCGGGCAACCTCGGCGGCAAGGGCTCGGACCCTCACAAGGCCGCCGTGGTCGGGGACACGGTCGGCGATCCCTTCAAAGACACGTCGGGCCCGGCGATGAACATCCTGATCAAGGTCATGACAATCGTGGCGCTCGTGTTCGCTCCAGCCTTCATTGCCTGAACACCGAGCATGGCTGCTTCGGCTAGCCAAGGACCCGGCCGAATCCCACCACCCAGGGCCGCTTGCGGTCGATGAGCGGATCGGGCCGAAGCTCCACTTGGATGTCCCGAAGCCCCTGGGAGGCGAGCAGCGAGTCAACCTCCTGCTCGGTGGCGTCGGTGCGGTAGACGCGGCCGAGCACCGCGTCTTCCACCGGGGCGAGGTCGGCGGTGCCACGGATGCAGGAAAAATAGATCGGTCCTCGGGCGATGTAGCGAAGCAGGTTCGCCAAGGTGCTCCGCCACTCCGACCGTGGCAGGTGGACGAAAGCGGCCGACAGCCACAGCCCCCGAAACGCCCGCTCCCGGAACGGCAGCCGATCGAGCGGCGCCCGCACGAGCGGGTGCTTGGGGAGTAGGAGGCGCGCCTCTTGGAGCGCCCCGAACGAGAGGTCGACCCCGACCGGCTTCAGCCCGACGTCGCTCAGGGCCCGAAGGTCGTTGGCAGGCCCGCAGCCGGCGTCGAGGACGAGCGCACCGGTGGAGGCAAGCGCAGCGAAGCGTGTGACGTCCCGCAACGGACGACGGCGTCTCAGCTGCTCCTGGTACGCGCGTGCATGCTCGTCGTAGGCTGCGATGCTCACAGCCGTTCGCTCGTCCATTGGCGTCACGAACCGCCTTTCCGTCATCTCACCACGCTGGAAGCCTAAGTCGCTCGAGTATCACTAGCCCCGAGTTCTAGCCTCGTGATCCCGGTCCTTTGATCTCGGCCGTGTTTCGGCCGCGAGGAGTTCGCGAGTCGTGCCTCGCCGTCTGCTCATCGTGCTCACCGCGGTGACGCTAGTCGCCTGCCCATCGACTCCCCCCCTGCCAAATCCCGCGGCGACGGCCCCCCCGTCACCGCCCGGACCGGTTCGTGGCCAGGCGAGCGTCGGCGTGGTGAGTTCCAGCGCCGGTCCGATCGTCTTCCACGACCAGCCCGCGCCCCCACCGGACGACGCCGCGGTCGCCGGGTTAGCAGCGGCGGTGGTGGGCTGGCTCGATCGCCACCTCACCGACCTGCAGGGCGGCGGCCCGGGTCTGCTGGCCGAGGTTGCCGCGCCAGGCCTTCTCGCCGGTGCGCCTGCCGAGTCCCTGGCGGCCGCAACCCACGCCCTGGCCTCCCCAGAGCGACCGGTCACGAACGTCTTCTATCACGTGATCGTCGCCCAAGAGGGACTGCCCCTATGGGCGCGTGTCAATGTCACCGTCACCTCGGCCGAAGGGACCACCAGCTCCGGCTTCGTATTCACCCCCGGGCCGCCTCCCGTGCTCATCGCCGCCCAGGGGGTGCCGTCAGGAGCTTCCCCATGAGGCGAACGCTGCCACGTCTCCTGACCTTCGTGCCCGTGGCCGCGGTCGGGCTGGCCGTGGTTGCGAGCACCGCGTTCGCGGCGGTGGTCGGCTTCCTGGCCGCCCCTGTCGGCGACGACGGCCTGATCGCGCTACTGGCGCTCGGTTCCGACGGGGGACCCCACCGTGCAGGCAGTCCGCTTTCCGCTCGCGCCGACGCGATCCACCTCGTCGTGATCTCTTCCGACCGCCGTCACGTCTCGATCCTCGACGTCCCCCGTGACACGTACGCGCCCGTGCCCGGACGCGGCCGGACGAAGATCAACGCCTGCCTCAACCGTGGGCCGCAACGCTGTGTACAGGCGGTGGCGGGCCTGACTGGCATCGATATCGACGCCTGGTTCCTCACCGACTTCCGCGGGCTGCAGTCGGCGATCGACCTCTACGGCGGCCTTCGGATCGACGTCGAGCAGCGGCTGCGCGACCCGTTCTCCGGTACCGACCTACATCCTGGTCCCCAGCTGCTGGGAGGCGGAGCGGCCCTCGCCTACACCCGCGACCGCCACTCACGTCCCAATGGCGACGTCGGGCGCACCGCCTCGCACTCACGGGTGCTCATGGCCTTGCACCGCCAGATCCTTGACGAACGCCCGTCGGTCACCCGCGTCGCCGAGCTCGTCGAGCTCCTGCGGCGCACAACCGTGTCGAACGCGAGTCCCGACCTCCAGCTCCGCCTCGCCTACCTTGCCCTCACCATCCCCCCCGAGAACATTCGCAGCGCCGTGCTCGAGGGCCGCTCCAGCAGCGCCGGCGGCGCATACGTCTTCGTACTCACCCCCGCTGCGCAGGCGACGATCGCAGACGTGCGCGCCGATGGGGTGTTGGGAGCGGCGCCGTAGCGCGTCAGACCTGGTTACCGCCGAGCAGACGCTGCCAGGGACGCACTCGGCGGGGTTGAGTCGTTCGAGGCGCTCACGCAACAGCTGAAGGTGGATGCGAGTCTGATGGAGTTCTCGGAGGTGCTGTTCGACGTCGGCGAGGCGGTCATCGACGAGCTGGGCGACATGCTGGCATGGAGCCTGGCCGTCGTCGCGGATAGCGAGGATCTGGGCGATCTGGCGCAGCGTCAATCCCGCGGCCTGGGCCTGGCGGATGAACGCGACACGGTCGACCACGTCCGGGGAGTAGTCGCGGTAGCCGGCGCGGGTGCGGCCGGGTTCGTGCAGCAACCCTTCGGCCTCGTAGTAACGCAGGGTCTTGGTCGTGACGCCGGTGGCGACGCCGAGCTCACCTATCAGCACGGTTGTGCTCCTTCCGAACTTGGGGCGGGACGTCTCTTGACCTTCCAGTGTGCGGGAAGGATTACGGTCGGGCACCACCAGGGAGGATCGCGATGGACGTGACGCTGCTGTACTTCGAAGGGTGCCCGAACTGGAAGAACGCCGACGAGGGACTGTCAGCCCTCGCCGAGGAGCTCGGCTGGCAGGTCGAGCGCGTGAAGGTGGAGACCGCCGAGCAGGCCGAGGAGGTCGGGTTCCGTGGCTCGCCGACCATCCTGGTGCGTGGCGGTGACCCCTTCGCGAAAGGTGACGAGCCGGTAGGACTGTCGTGCCGGATCTACCAGACACCCGACGGGCCGGCCGGCGCACCAACGGAGGAGCAGCTGCGTCGCGTGCTGCTGTGAGCCGAAACGGCGGACCGCACCTGCACGCGGTTGCGTAGGTGCTGCGCGCGGAGCGAACAGTGGCTGCCCGCCCTGTCATCGTCCTGGGAGTTGAGCATCGACGAAAACGGTGAGTACCACTGGAAGGCCTGGAAATGGAAGGGACCGTAAGGCTGATCGGGAATCTCGACAGGCTTGCCTGGGGAGGCGGACCGGGGGCCCGCTCTCCTCGTCGCTGTCAAGGTCCCTCGGCGCGGGCCTCGTCCAGCGTCGTGTAGACGGACACGGCACGGTCGAGGCCACTCAGGGCCAGGATCTCCAGCAGTCGGGGTTCGGAGCAGACGAGCGCAAACGTTCCGCCTCGTGCCCGGGACCGCATCGCACCGCCCAGCAGGACACCGAGGCCGACGTCATCGAGGAAGTCCACGCTCGAAAGGTCGACGACGACGTGGACCTGCCCGGCAGAGGCGAGCTCGACGAAACGTTGTCGCAAGGCCGGGGCGGTCGCCACGTCGAGCTCGCCCCACAGGCTGACCAGGGTGTGCGGGGAAACAGCTTCGACGTCGACCCGTAGCGGTGACACAAGCCCCTCCGAAGCGACCAGGTACGGTCGATCATCGCCCATATTCCAGCCGGCGGCAGGGAAAATCGCGCGGGAGCGGCGGGACCGGGGAGGAGAGGTGGAGGTCAAGGGCACGGGGAGACGGGGAGCGACCGATCCCCGGCAGGTGCTCGAGCTCATGGCTGTCACGGCCGACGAACTCGACCGCCGCGACGGCAAACGGCAGCGGGAAGGGCCGCAGGCCCGGGCGCGTGGGGAGCAGCGGGAAAGGCCGCAGGCCCGGGCGGGCGGGCAGAAGATGAGCTCGACGAGGCTCGTGCACCTGGAGCGGCTGCCTGAGCGGCGGGGCCGTCGCGTGGCTGTCCCCGGCGACCTGCCAGCGATGCTGCGGTCACGGCTCGAACTGTTCGGGGTCGACAGCCTCTACAGCCATCAGGCCTCCTGTCTCGAGCACGTGCGGTCGGGGCGCCACATCGTCGTTGCCACCGGCACGGCCAGCGGCAAGACCCTCTGCTACCAGCTTCCGGTCCTCGAGACGCTCGTCTCCGATCCCAAGGCCACGGCGCTCTACCTCGCGCCGACCAAGGCCCTTGCGCGTGACCAGTTGCGAAGCCTCCGGGCCTGGCGCCTGCCGCAGTTGCGCGCTGCCGCGCTCGACGGGGACACGCCGCGTCCCGAGCGCGACGCTATTCGACGCACCGCCAACCTCGTGCTGACCAACCCCGACCTGCTGCACCACACTCTCCTGCCCGACCACAGCCGCTGGGCAGAGCTCCTGCACCGGCTCGCGTTCGTTGTGATCGACGAGTGCCACGTCGCCCGGGGGGTGTTCGGGGCGCATGTCGCGCTCGTCCTGCGCCGACTGCGGCGCCTGTGCGAGCGGTACGGGGCGGCACCCACGTTTCTGCTCGCCTCGGCGACCATCGGCAACCCCCGCGAGCACGCCACGAGGTTGACGGGCCTCAGCAACCATGAGGACGGGGTGCGCGCTGTGGTAGACGACGGCTCCCCGCGAGGGCCGCTCGAAGTGGGACTGTGGCAGCCCCCGCTCCTCGACGAGGAGGCCGGGATTCATCGCTCGACGCTGAGCGAGTCCGGGGAGCTGCTTGCCGCCTTCGTCGGCGCGGGAGTGCAGACGCTCGTGTTCACGAAGAGTCGTCGAGCCGCGGAGGTGGTCGCGGTAATCGCTCGCGAGCGGCTCGACTCCTCGGAACAGCGTTCTGCCTCATCGCGGCAAGGAGGCTCCGGTCTTGACTTGTCCAAGACCGGAGCCGACTCCATGGAGCATGACACGCTCGCAGACGCCGTCGCTGCCTATCGGGCCGGGTATCTGCCCGAGGAGCGCCGCGCGCTCGAACAGGCTCTCAGCGACGGCGACCTGCTCGGATTGGCCAGCACCGAAGCGCTCGAGCTCGGAATCGACGTGGGAGGCCTCGACGCGGTCGTGCTCGTCGGCTACCCGGGCAGGGCCACGTCGTTCTGGCAGCGAATCGGTCGAGCTGGCCGGACCGGACGTGCCGCCACCGGCGTGCTCGTCGCCGACGATGATCCGCTCGACCAGTACCTCGTCAACCATCCGTCGGAGCTGCTCCGACGACCCCCCGAGGACGCTATCGTCGACCCGACCAATCCCTACGTGCTCGCACCACACCTTCGTTGCGCCTGTCAGGAGCAGCCCCTGGACGACGAGGAAGGGGTGCGCTGGTTTGGACCGGACGCGCCCGACCTGCTCGCCCGAGATGTCGACAGTGGGGTGCTACGGCGGCGAGCCGCACGGCATTTCTGGATGGGCCGTGGTCGCGCCGCGGCCGAGGTCGACATCCGCTCGGCGGGGGGCCACACCTTCCGCATCGTGGACATCGAGACCGGCGCGCTCGTCGGCGACGTCGACGAGGCCCGCGCCTACCGGCAGGTGCACGAAGGAGCCGTATATCTCCACCAGGGGCGCGTCTACGAGGTCGTCGTCCTCGACCTGTCGCGGCGCGTCGCTGCGGTTCGAGAGGCGCCAGAGCTGACCTACACGACCCGGGTTCGCTCGACGAGCCAGATCGAGGTGCTCGAGGCGCTCGAGGGAGCGGACTGGGGTGAGGTCACCGTCCAGCTCGGCCGTGTCCAGGTCACCGACGAGGTAACCGGCTACGAGGTCGTCGATCCCTCCTCCCGCCGGGTGCTCGAGCGGGTCCAGCTCGACTTGCCCCCGACACGCTTACGGACGGTAGCGGTGTGGTACGCGATCCCCTTCGGCCTGCTCCGCGCCGCCGGGCTGTCCGCGGGGCGGCTGCCAGGGTCGCTCCACGCTGCCGAGCACGCCGCAATCGGGCTGTTGCCGCTCATCGCCCTCTGCGACCGCTGGGATGTGGGCGGGGTGTCGACCGCTCTCCACCCCGATACCGGCCACCCGACCGTCTTCGTCTACGACGGCTACCCGGGCGGGGCGGGGCTCGCCGAGCGCGCCTACCGGCGACTCGCGGACCATCTCCAGGCTACCCGCGAGGCGGTGGCGGGCTGCCGCTGCCGCACGGGTTGCCCGTCGTGCGTGCACTCGCCGAAGTGCGGCAACGGCAACGAGCCACTAGACAAGGCTGGGGCCGTGATCGTGCTCGACCTGTTGCTTCAGCGCGCGCTCGCCTGAGGACGCGACTATCGGTCCTGATCCCCCAGTCAGCCTCGGATCTCACCGAACCCGTCGCCCCGCCCCCCTCGACGAGGGCTCCGGGCGAAGCACCCTCACCGTTTCCGTGCCGGTGTCGGACCCCGACTGGTCGCGCGCGGATGGAGGGGACGCAGGCGACCGGCGCTGAGGGAACAGGTCGGAGGCCCCCGACCCGCCTTCGCCGCGGGAGGCTGGCCGCGTCTCCGCTTCTCCCGCAAAGATGGGCGCGGTCGCAGATTGACGAGCCGGGCGCCGCTCCGGAGGGGACGTGTCGGTGGGCCGCCCGTTTGTCGTGACGGCGGCGTTTGGGCCCCTGACTGGTCGGGTGACTGGACGGGCCTGGGTGGGCGCGCGGCGCGACAGCGGGGTGGCGGTGGGGGACGGGACCTGCTTGGACGTCTCGGGCTCGCCTGTGGCCCTGAGGAAGCGGCGGAGCCAAGGGAGGGGCGTCTCCGAGGCGGCCGGAGAGTTTCCCGGACCAGGCGTGGGGACGGGGGACCTCCGGATCCAGCGCAGGATGAACACGGCGAGCAGGACGAGCAGCAGCCCGATGGCCAGCGACACCAGCAGGGGGCGGTTGATGAGTTGAGAGATCAGGACGCCCTGAAGACCGGTGTCGCGGACGGGGACAGCGATGGGTTCACCGGTGACGGGGTCGATGCCGCTGTAGTCGAGTTCCTCCGAGAAGCCCTCGCCTTCACCGAAGTAGCCCTCCTCCCCTCCTTCTGCCTCGTCCTGAGGCTGGAAGCCGAAGACTTGGCCCAGCGAGCGGAGACTGAAGCTGAAGTCGCGGCGTGCTGGGGGTGGCGGCGGGACGCTACCCGCCACAGGGCCTCGTGTGACCCGGGGGCCCGCGCCGCTCCCGCCGCGAGCGCCCTCTGCCCGTCCGCTCCCGCGACCGGTCGAGCCGGCTGCGACGTCCGGTTCGCTGCCGGCGCCAGCATTCCCACCTTGTGTAGAGGCGGGTGCATCTGGCTTCGTCGGGGCGCTGGTGGTGGGTTCCTTCGGCGGGGCGACCACTGTGCTCTTCGAGGCGCCTGATGCGGCTGTGAGCTCGGCGTCTTGCTTGCCATTCTTTCGCACGCTGACGACCCGGTACGAGTACGTGCCGGCTGGGGGGCGGTCGGTGTATGAGGTGGCCTCCGGTCCGAGCCTGGTCACCCGCTCCCACGTCTCACCGGTCCTCCGCTCGACCCGATAGCCGCTGATGTCGGGCTCGGGTGCCTTCTTCCAGGCCAGCTCCACAGCGCGACCCTGGGGCGAGGCTTGCAGGTTGGTGACCGGCGAGGGCGGCAAGGACAGATAGACATTAATTTTGTCGGCGAAGGTGCCGTCGTTGACCTTCACCTGAAGGTTGTACATCCCGTTGCGGATGGGCTGGGGCTGGGGGTCGAACTGGCCCACCCACGTTTGAGAGGAGGAGGTGCACCCGTCGTTCGACGCGCACCTGAGCGGTGTCCGCGAGTAGTGGGTGCCATCCCGGAACAGTTGAACCGCGACCGAAGTCACGGCCGGGTCACTCGCCAACCTCTCGAGCAATACCCGAGCCTGAACCGGGGCGTCCTTCGTGATTTCCTGGCCATGCGTGGGCGCCTCGACGTTCGCGTTCATCGCCGCGGTCGCCGGCAGCGCGGTCAGGAACGTGCCGACGAGGGCGGCGGCCAGAACCACCAGCGACGATCGTCTCACCTGAATCGTCCTCTCCCGGCCCCTGAGCCATCACGCTGTTGTCCACTGGTTCGAACGGCTCAGACCCTCTTAGCTCGCGGTCCCCTCGTCGGAGACGAATGTTTGCGGCGTCCTGGGCCCACCGCAACTGCTGCTCGCGGACGCGTGGCTCTGCACGACATCGCGCCCACGGCAACTGGCGAGTCACCAGTCCGACGTCACGCCGAGACGACCTCCCCAACCTCATCAGGATAGCGCCATCGAGGCCGCGACCGCCCCATCTGACACCGGCGCGGTCCTCGGCTCCGTGTGGCAGGTCTGGTCTCGGGAGGGTCAGGCTGCTTGCTGCTGGCCTGCGAACCAGCCCGCCGGGTGGGAGTCGACGAGGACGGCGCGGGCGACCATTCTCTGGGCAGCGGAGCCCTTCGGGTGGCAGGTCGTCAACGTCACGCTGGGCTGGGCCGTCTGCTGGATCACCGACCAGTCCTTGGGGTGGGTGATGTACGGGTTGGAGTTCCAGCCGTCGGGCGCTTCCGAGAGGCTGTACTCGTGGTCCCCGACGGGGGTGAGCAGCCAGACGCGATCCCCGGGCTTCAAGCGGTCGAGCTCGTTGAACGGCTTGCCGTAGGTTGTGCGGTGACCTGCGATGGCGACGTTGCCGTTCTGGCCGGGCAGCGCCGTATTCGGGTAGTGACCCGCTCCGGCGCGCAGAGCCTCGGGTGAGGTGCCCTCGACGACGAGGGTGTCAATGCCGAGCGACGGGATGACGATGCGCGTGAGTGGGCTCCCCTGCTGCAGGCCTGCCCTCCACTGGTCATAGGTTCCCACGGAACGCCCTACGTCGCCGTACTCGTCGGCGAGGCGCTGCTGGACGATCTGGTGGGTGTAGACGTCGGTGAAAAACGGGTAGGTGAACATGCCGGCACCGGCTAGGAACAGCAGCACGACGAGCCCGGACATCGCCTGACGTCCGGCCCGTCGGAAACGCAGGGCGTCGAGTAGGAACGCGAGCGGCTTCGACCCCTCGTGCTCGACGGGGTCGGGCATGGCGAACCCGACGTGCGCGGGTGCAGGTTCGGGAGGTGCCGAACTCGGCCGAAGCTGTCCTACGAACCGCGTGCGTACGTCGCTCACGAGCATGGCTCCCCGTCGCGCGCTTCGGACCGAGGTACTGCACGGTCGACGCGACGCTGCACTGATTTCGCTGTGAACAACGGAGACATCCACCTCTTGTCCAGCGCGAGGTTACCAACCCTTTTGGTCCGCTCAGGGGAACGAACAAGCTGTGCGGCTAGCCAGCTGGTGCGTCTCGCGGGACGAGGTGGGCTCGAGCGGTGGCCGTCGCCGTCCGCCCGGCGAAGCGGGTCACCGCGAGTGCGCGGACGGGAACCGCCACGGTCACCTCGACCTCGCGCTGGCTGCGGGCACAATCGCAGCGCCGGAGTGCTCCACCCGCCTCGACCGCCACCCGGGTCGCCACCGCCCACGGGTCCCCGTCGAGGCCACCCCGCGGATCGCTCACCGCGACCGCGGCGAGCGCGGCCGCGTCAGCGGCGCCCTGGGCTCGGGCACCGGCCACGAGATAGGCGGCGAGGTCGACGACCAGGACGAGCACGAGCACCGCCGTGGCCAGGCCGACCCAGCCGAGCCACAGCGCCGAGCCTTCCTCGTCGCTGACAGCGAGCTTCACGCCCCGACCCCCGGCTCGACCGCAGTAACCGCCGTGGCGGTGAGCGGCGCCGCCCTTGTGATGACCCGCGACTGCAGCGTCACCGTGACGCGGACCACGTCACCCGCCCGCCTTGTCGAGGGCTGGACGGTGACGGCAGCGGCACGGCCATCCAGTGCGTCGCGAACTGCGGCGGCGACAGCCCCGTCGTCGAGGGTGGTGGCGGCGACCCGGGCACCGCGACGCGCAGCGTCCTGGACGAGAAGCGCATCGCGGGCGTACACGGCCGCGTGGAAGACGACAAGCATGAGCAGGAACAGCGCCGGCACGGTGAGCGCCAACTCGAGACTGAGCGAACCGACCTGGGAGGACATAGTTTCCCCGCGCACCCGGGCCTGCGGCCCTTCCCGGATCTGCCCGCCCGCCCGGGCCTGCGGCCCTCCCCGGGCCGGTTGCCGGCGGGAGTAGCGCCCCGCCGGCGAACCGACCCTGCTCCGGCGACGACCTGTCACCTCAGGCTCCAAGCAGCACGCGCACCTTCTGGGTAACCGCGTCGAAGAGCTGCCAGATAGCTCCGCCGGTGGCCCATTTGACGACCAGCGAGGCGACGGTCGCCCCTACGATGGCGATGAGGCCGTATTCGGTGACGAGCGAGCCTGTCTCTCCTGCGCCTGGTGCGACAGCCTCGAGCGACCCTCGCTGCATGTGGCCTGCCATGGATCCTCCTTTCATCACGTCCCGCCGGCCGCTGCGGCCAACCCCTCGGCGAGCAGTGGTGCGCCGACGAGCAGCAGGCAAGCGGGCAGCAGGCACAGGGCGGTGGGGAAGGCGAGAAGTGCAGGAAGCCGCTCGGCGGCGGTCAGAGCCATCTGCAACTCGGTCGCGCGCAGGTCCGCCGCGATCCGCCGCAGGGCCGGCTCGGCCGGTGCGCCCCAGCGAGTGACGTCGGTGAGTACCCGACCTACGCGATCGAGGCTGGGGGGCAGCTCGGCCGCGGCGCGCAACTCCAGGGCGAGAGCCCCCCGCCGCAGGTCCTCGGCGTGGTCCGGCAGCACGTCGGCGACCGCCCGCAAGGCGCCAGCGGGGGGGAGACCGCCGCACA
>JALYGD010000046.1 GCA_030777265.1 Actinomycetota bacterium
GACCACTACCTCGACGTCGACCTCGATCTCTCCGAGGTGCTGTTCATCCCGACGGCAAACATCGTCGAGACCATCCCAGGACCGCTGCTCGACCGCATGGAGGTCATCCGCCTCGACGGCTACACCGAGTACGAGAAGCTCGCGATCGCTCGGGATCACCTGCTCACGCGCCAAGTGGAACGCAACGGTCTCCGCCCGGAAGAGGTCGAGGTCACCGAGGCAGCTCTGCAGTCCATCATCATCGACCACACCTCGGAGGCGGGCGTTCGCAACCTCGAACGCGAGCTGGGCAAAGCCCTCCGCAAGGCCGCGACGAAGCTAGCGGCCGGAGAGCTGACCGCCCCGATCGTCGTCGACGCCGAAGACGTGCGCGCCTACCTCGGGAAGCCGAAGTTCCACTTCGAGGCGGCCGAACGGACGGCCGTGCCTGGCGTGGCGACGGGCCTCGCGGTCACGGGGGCGGGAGGGGACGTGTTGTTCGTCGAGGCGACCCGCATGCCGGGTGAGGACGGGCTGACGCTCACCGGTCAGCTCGGCGAGGTGATGAAAGAGTCGGCGCAGATAGCCCTCTCCTACGTCCGCTCGCACGCCGAGGAGCTCGGTATCAGCCCCGGCCTCGAAGGGCGGGTCCACGTCCACGTTCCGGCCGGGGCTGTGCCGAAGGACGGACCCTCAGCTGGAGTGACCATCGTCACTGCGCTCACGAGCCTGCTCAGTGGCCGCCCGGTCCGGTCGACCGTGGGGATGACCGGGGAAGTGACCTTGCAGGGGCGGGTGCTACCCGTCGGCGGCGTGAAGCAGAAGGTGCTTGCCGCCCATCGGGCCCGGCTGAAGCAGGTCATCCTGCCTGCGCGCAACGAGGGCGATCTCGACGAGGTGCCCGAGGCGGTGCGCAACGAGCTCACCTTCCACCTGGCAGGTGACATCCGGCAGGTGCTCGCCGTCGCGCTCGAGTCGGAAGCTGAGGCGGAGCTGCTCGCAGCCTGACGCCGCAGGTCCGACGCCGGTTGCGTTGCTG
Source organism: Actinomycetota bacterium (assembly GCA_030777265.1). GTDB lineage: Bacteria > Actinomycetota > Nitriliruptoria > Nitriliruptorales > JAHWKO01 > JALYGD01. The sequence continues at coordinate 1,019 of JALYGD010000046.1, forward strand.
CGCCGCGGTCGGCCTCCGACGTCGCTTGTCGCTGCGGTCCTTTTGCATCCGCGCCGGTGACAGTTCGTCGGCAGCCTGGGGGTGCCATACCGGTCTCATCGAGCCAGGCTTGCGGGCGCGCCGCCGGGTCGGGCCGGAGGCCCCGGGCGGGCGGGCCAGTTTGAGTGGAAGGGCAGGAGATGCGCATTGGGATCCTCACCGGCGGGGGAGACGTACCCGGACTGAACCCCTGTATCAAGACGGTCGTGCACCGCGTCATGGACGACGGACACGAGGTAGTGGGGATCCGTCGTGGTTGGGCCGGCCTCCTCGAGTGCCAGGCCGACGACGCCCGCTCGGTGGACGCATGCACCCAGCAGCTCGACATGAGCGTCGTGCGCACGATCGATCGCAGCGGTGGGACGATGCTGCACACGTCGCGGACGAACCCCGGGAGAGTGCGGGCAGGGGATGTGCCGAGCTTTCTCGCCGATCAGGCGGTGGGGGAGGGGCCGTTCGACTTCACGAAGCACGTGCTGCAGGTCATCGAACGGCTCGAGCTCGACGTGCTCATCCCGATCGGCGGCGACGACACCCTCTCCTACGCTCTGCGCCTACACGAGGAGGGCGTGCGGATCATCGCGATCCCGAAGACGATGGACAACGACGTCCACGGCACCGACTACTGCATCGGCTTCTCGACCGCAGTCAGCCGCAGTGTGCAGTTCATCCACCAGCTGAGAACGAGCGCCGGCTCCCATGAGCGCATCGCGGTGGTCGAGCTGTTCGGACGCTACAGCGGTGAGACGTCACTCATCTCTGCCTACCTCGCCGGCGTGGACCGGGCGGTCATCTCGGAGGTGCCGTTCGACGCCGAGAAGCTCGCGCGCCTGCTCATGGACGATCGAGCGAACAACCCGAGCAACTACGCCATGTTGACGGTGTCGGAGGGGGCTCGGCTGCTTGGTGGAGGGTTGCAACTTCGAGGCGAGGAGGACGCCTACGGTCACCGCAAGCTCGGCGGAATCGGACAGGTGACCGCCGAGTTGCTGAAGGAGATCACCGGGGTGGGGACTATCGACCAGAAGCTCGGCTACCTCATGCGCTCGGGCAGACCGGACTCGCTCGACCTCATGGTCGCCACCAACTACGCCGTGATGGCCTCGGATCTGGCGCTTGAGGGGTCGAGTGGTCGAATAGTGGCGCTACGCATGGGCACGTATGTGAACCTGCCGATCTCGGTCACCCGGGAAGGATCGAAGCGGGTCGACGTCGATGCGCTCTACGACGTCGAGGCGTACCGGCCGAAGGTCCGTCAGGTGGCGGGCAAGCCGATGTTCCTCTACTGACGCCTCTCGGAGCGGGTAGGAGTTCGACACGCCACGCTCAGCATGCGCTGATGCCACTGAACATCGCCGCGGCGGCGATCACCACGCAGGCGGGGAACATGAACCAGTAGACGGTGCAGTCCACCGCGTCTCCGTCGCATGCGTCCTCTCCTGGCGGAGAGGACAGGCTGGCCGTGCGAAGCCGTCAGATGCCGCGGTGGGCTTCCAGCAGCCGCAGCCAGGTCTCGCTGACGGTGGGGAAGGCCGGCACGGCGTGCCACAGGTCTTCGATGGGGACCTGTGCCGACCACGGCGATGGTGGCGGCGTGCAGCATCTCGGCCACCACTTCGGGGCCCACGAAGGTGGCGCCCACGATGACGCGGCGGTCTTGGTGTGCCACACCCTTCACCCGCAGCCGGTCGTCCACCTCCGACGGTTCGCCCGAGGGTAGGCCGACGGTGTCGAGGCCGATGTCGTCGGTGTTGGCTCTGCGCCCCGCCGCCACCAGCAGCTCGTCGTCCTCCAGCGGTCTGCCGTCCTCCAGGCGGGCGCAGACCTCTCCGTCACCGTTTCTGCGCCAGATCTGGGTCATCTTGGCGCCGGTGAGTACGGTGATTCCGTCGCCTTCGAGAGCGGTCCGCACCAGCTCACCGGCGAAGGGCTCCTCGCGGGGCAGCAGGCGCTTCCGCCGTCCGACGATGGTGACCTCCTCGCTGCCCAGCCGCTTCCAGGCCTGGGCCATCTCCACCCCCACCACCCCGCCGCCCAGCACCAGCAGCCGCCGGGGGACCGCCCTGGCCGAGGTCGCATCGCGGCTGGT
>JALYGD010000047.1 GCA_030777265.1 Actinomycetota bacterium
AGATGGCGACCGTCGCGGTGCTCGGCACGGGGAACATGGGGTCCGAGGTGGCACGCCAACTGCTCGACGCGGAGACCGACCTGCGGGTATGGGACCGAACCAGGGAGAAGGCCGAGCCCCTCGGGGATGCTGGCGCGACGGTCTCCGACTCCCCGGCTGACGCGGTCGACGGGGCGGGGTTCGTCATCACGATCGTCGCCGAAGCTGACGCCGTCGAACAGGTCATGACCGGAGAGGACGGGGCGCTCGAGGCCATGGGCGATGACGCCGTTTGGCTGCAGATGAGCACTGTCGGGCTCGAGATCGACAGGCTCGCCGAGCTCGCCGGCGAGCGTGGCGTCACGCTCGTGGACGCACCAATGCTCAACATGAAAGCGTCGGGAGACGAAGGCGAGCTGCTCGTCCTCGCCGCGGGCCCCGAGGATGTTCGTGACCGCTGCCAGCCGGTCCTCGACGCCATCGGAAGCGGCACGAGATGGGTCGGTGAGGTTGGGGCCGCCAGCCGACTCAAGCTCGTCCTGACCAGCTGGCTCCTGGGTCTGGCCGAGGCTCTCGCGGAGACCACGGCGCTGGCCGAGGCGCTCGACGTGGAGCCCGACCGCTTCCTCGAGCTGATCGAAGGCAGCCCCATCGGTGTGCCGTACGCCCAGACCAAGGGCGAGCAGATGATGAAGCGCGAGTTCGTCGGGGCCTTCCCGGTCCGTCTCGCCTTCAACGAGGCGCGGCTCATCGTGGACGCCGGCGAGCGCAACGACCTCGACCTTGCCCTCGCCCGGGTGGTAGCCGGACAGCTCGCGGTCATCGTCGGAAGGGGCTACGGCGGGGAGGATGTGGCGGCGGTCTTCCGCGCCGTGACCGGGGAGACCGACGAGCCCCCTCAGACGAAAGCCGAGGACGAAGAGGCCGCCGAGGCCGAGAGCGCGAGCGAGACGGAGGAGGCCGAGTCGGGGCAGACCGAGACGGGGCAGACCGAGACGGAGGAGACCGAGTCGGAGCCGAGCGGGGAGGCGGGCGAGGACTCCACGGATGACGCCGATTCGAGTGGAGAGACGGCCTAGACTGCGCCATCACATCACGAGCATCCGGTTTCTGGTCACGGTCGTCGCCTCGGTAACCCTCCTGCTGCTCGCAGCAGATCCGGGCTCCTCGAGCTGCATCCGCGACGACCGTCCCTTGTCAGTGAAGGTCGCCGAGGCCGAGATCGTCTTCGTGGGCACGGTCCTGAGCGTCGATGACGCCCGTCGAAGCGCGCGGATTCACGTCGAGGAGGTCTGGAGGGGGCCAGAGCTCGACGAGCAGGTCGTCGTGCACGGCGGTGCCGACAGCCAAGCCTTCTCGTCCGTGGACCGCCATTGGCAGCCGGGGGCACGCTATCTCGTCTTTCCCCGGCAGGAGAACGGGCGGCTCCAGGACGACGCGTGCAGCCCGACGATTCCCTGGGAGCCGCAGCTGGCGACGTTCCGACCCCACGACGCGCAACCGATCGAACCGCAGTCCGGCCGGGTCCCTACGACGGCACGGCCCACCGAATGGGTCTTCGTAGGCAGCGCCGTGATCGTGCTCGTCCTGGGAATCGGGTGGTTGGTTGCCCGCCACGCCCGTCGTCCCCCCGATGAGTGAATTACCAGGAGATCGTCTTCAGGCGTGGCGAAGGCTATTCGTCCGGCCGGCGGTCACCCGGCTCGTTGGATCGCGCGCGAGGGGGAGTGTTCGCCTTGGGTTGGGGGCTGGTGGCCGCATCAGGTCGAGGGGGGGCGCCATCCGGATGTCCTGGGGGCTCTGGTGACGGGTCTTCGGTTGCCGTTGGCGTCTCCGTCGGCGAAGGGGTCGGCTCTGGGGTGGGCTCCGGGTTCGGCGATGCCGCAGTCTCGGCGGGGGGCTGGCTCGGATCGGCTGGAGCTGGAGCCTTGCCCGAGGAGCCGGCAGGGTCGTTGCCGCCACTCCGGGCTTGTTTGTCGCCGCCGCTCGCGGCTGGTTTGTCGCCGCTACCGGATGATTGCTTGCCTGTTGTGGTACCCGTACCGGATTCCGAGCCTACTTTCGAAGACTCCGCCGCCGGATCCGCAGTCGTGGTGGCCGTGTTCGACGATCCGTTGCTGGGTGGGGGCCCCATTGCGTTTGGGGCAGGCGCGATGGCGGTGACGATGCCTTCGGCCTCTGGCGCGATCATCAGCGCGATTTCGTTGACCGTCGGGAGAGCACGCTGGATTTTCTGGCAAGCGACGGCCGCTGGCGCCGGGACTTCCGCCGTTCCGGTCCCGCACTGACGGCGCACAACGGACTGGCTTTGAACTTCGACGACCACAGCCCTGGTCTGGAGCTGCGCGGTTTGTCGCCCTTCGCCGCGCTGGTTGAGCACGTTGAGGCCTTGGCGGGCCCCCTTCAGGTGTTCTTCAAAGTTACTGGTAACGACCTCGACGAGCCCCGAGTCCGGATTTTCCACCGCCAGCAGCCCAGTCAGTTCGTCGAGACGGCGATAGGCGAAGTCGAGGTGGAGGGCGACATCGCGCACCGGGCTCGTCGCGAGTGTCAACCGCATGGACTCGAGGGTCAACTTCGCCGGCCACAATGCGTCGCCGGGCGCTGCGCTATTGGCGGCGAACGCCGGACCGAGCATGAAGAACGGGAGCAGCAGTGCTGACACGAGGGTCGTGACCCACCGCATGCGACTCTGGCGGTGAGGCCGCCCCGGTAGCCGGCCGGGGCCGAGGCGAGCGACGGGGCGTCCGCGCTGGAGCGGGTGGTGCTGCCCGACGCCCCGGTCGTCGTCCGAGCGCCGGTCGACCGCAGCGACGCTGCCCGGCAGGGTCTTCGCGTACTGCTTCATCTCCGTCGCGACGTCCACGAGAGCCCGGTGGTCGCCTACCTGTCCCTCCTGGGTGACTGCGACGCCGATGGAAACCGTCACGAACGGGTAGTTGTGAGGAACGCCCCGGCGGTCCATGACCTCGATCCCGCCGCGGTCGACATCCTCGGGGTCGTAGAAGAACGGAGCCTGTTCGTCGACGCCAGCTGTGATCTCGTTGGCGATGTCCTCGGCGTCCTCGGGAGTGGAGACGACCACGAAGTCATCGCCGCCCACATGCCCGAGGAAGGTCCCGGGACGTTTCTCGGCAGCGCCCCGCAGGACCTCAGCGACCCCGCGGAGGACCGCGTCCCCGCGCAGGAAGCCATAGTGGTCGTTGAAAGCCTTGAAGTTGTCCAGGTCGATGTAGAGCAGGGCCATCGGCTCACCGACGGAGGTTCGCCGCTGCAGTTCGGTCTCGATGGCGGTGTTGCCGGGCAGCCCCGTCAGCGGGGACGAAGCCCGCATCTCCTCCGACCGCCGCAGTGTCGCGGCGATGCGGGTGAGGACCCGAACCGCGTCGAATGGCTCGAGGATGACGTAATCGTCGGCTGTGGTGGCGAGACCGGAGGCGAACTCTGCGACGTCCGCGCGGCCGGCGAGGATGATGATGCTCGGGCTGCCGCACCGCCAGTCCGACTGCAGCTGCCGACAGAGGTCCGCATGGTCTCCCCGGGTGGTGGTGACGCTGACGAGGACGAGCGGGGGGCGGTGCTCACGAGCGAGATCAACCGCGGCATGCCCGCTGCATGCGTGCAGCACCCCATAGCCGTGCAATGACAGAACCTGCCCGATGCGCGCAGCGCGGGCAGTGTCGTCGTCCACGATCAGGATCGTGTCGACAGCGGGGGCGATGGTTTCTACTAGCACGTCTGCCACAAATATAGCCAACCGGTGACTAGTTGTGTTCGGCAATCTGCGGATAGTAAGCGTCTGAGGGGCCTCTGACCTCAAGTGTGCAGAACGTCGTGCGCCTACTGCGCACCGTGAGTAGCCCTAAGCGCAAAAATTGCCCAAGTCGCCTCGCAGACCCGAGCGAAGCTCGATCTCGCTGCATCCCGTGATCCGTACCGCTACGTAGCGCCGCGATCCCCCCTTACGTCTTTGAACAGCAACAGCCGCCCCGCGACCGCGCCACCGTCTCCGTAGAGCGTGTGGGAGACGCGCCGGACGAGCCGCCGCGCAGGATGGCTGACCTCGAACAGCACTTCGCCGTTGGGCGCGAGAAGGTGGCGGGACAGGTCGTGCTCGTGAGGGGCCTCCGGCGTCATCGTGTCGGCGAGCCGCTCGGTCAGCTCAGCCATGGTCATGCCTACCGGCGGCTGCGGCAGGCCGAACAGCGCGAGGAAGGCCAGGTTCGCGTCGCTCACGATTCCGTCGGGGGTGACGAGCAGCATGGCGTCGTCCACGGCGTCGAACACGAGGCTGCCGTCGTGATCGAGACCCCGGCGTCGGCGTCGGCTCGTGCGCGGCGTGACGTCGAGCAGGGGACGCTCACCGACCGCGATGAGGCGATCAGCGACCTCTTCGAAGCTGGCCACAACCACCGGATCAAACTGGGCGCCCGCAGTGCGGCGCAGCTCGGCGAGCGCCGCCTCTGGCGCCATGGCCTTCCGGTACGGGCGGTCGTGAACCATGGCATCGAACGCGTCGCAGACAGTGAAAAGTCGAGTGACGAAGGGGATCTCCTCACCCTTCAACCCGCGAGGATAGCCGCTGCCATCCCAGGCCTCGTGGTGCGTGGCGACGACCTCCAGTGCGGGCCGCAGGAACGTCACCTGCTGGACGAAGCGAACGCCGTGTTCGACGTGGGCGCGCATGAGTGCACGTTCGTCGGCGTCGAGCGGTCCCTTCTTCAGCAGCACGCGGTCGGGCACCCCGAGCTTGCCGATGTCGTGCAACAGGAAGCCGTACACGAGCTGCGGGTCGCTGGCCAACGGCGGCGCCAGCTGCTCGGCGAGCACGAGCCCGTAGTTCGCCACCCGGTACACGTGACCGCCGGTCACCTCGTCGCGCACGTCGATCGCGGCGGCGAGCGCGGCCACCGTCTCCAGCTGGGTCCGGCCCAGCTCCTCGGTTGCGGCCCGGCTGTCGGCGAGCGCCACTCGAAGGTCGCGAGCGTAGGCGAGCAACTGGTCCCGCAGCGCGACCAGCGGTTCCTCGAGTCGAGGCACGTCAGGCACCATGCTGCTCACCCCCCTCCGCAAGTTCGACGACTTCCGCCTTGGGCACGTGGACGTCCCGCTGGGCCTCGCTGAGCAGCGGCTTCGACACGGCACCTCCCGGTTCGCCCCAGTTGCACTCTCACGCTTGTTCTGGCGGTCCGCCAAGCGCGACGGATACGCGGGGCCCGAGATGCGCACGGACAGTCATACGACGTGCGCGTACAGCGCAC
>JALYGD010000048.1 GCA_030777265.1 Actinomycetota bacterium
TTGGCGAGCATCACGTCGACGTCGACGACGATTGGCATCAGATGACCTCGTCGAGCTCGGCCCGGAGTTCGTGCGCCTCGGCCTCGCGAGAGATCGCCTGGGCGAGCAGCGTCCGCAGAACGAGTTCGATGAGGCCGATGCCCGCGGCCACCACGGCCCCCCCGCCGACGAGCAGGACCATGCCCGGGGGGACGGCGTCGCCCGGCGCGAGGACGATTCCGAGCGCGAACGCAAGGGCCGCGGCCGCCGCCGCCGCGCCGATCATGATGTCGACGTAGCGGAAGGCATCGTGGGAGAAGACCGTCCCTTCGCGCACCATCGTCACCAAACGCCACACGCAGACCGCGGTCACCTGCGCCGTCAAGATGACCAGAATCATGATGACTGCGAACGGGATCTGCAGGTGTGCGGCGTCCGGGTCGGCCTCTTTCAGGTCGATCGCCATCAGCGGCACCATCACCACTTGCACGAAGACTGAGCCGGCGAGCGCCGCCGCGAGCACCCCTCGTAGCGCCACCACCATCAGGTTTCCCACGGCGGTCCTCTCGATCGAGCTTCGGTAGAAAGCTATCGACTTACGATAGGCGATCGCAAGGCACGCCGTGTCGGTTTCGTCGGTGTCGCCTCCTCGGCGGCCTCCGCTACCGAAAGCACCAGACGGTCGGTCATCGTGCGGTCTCCCCGGTCCGGCCACCGCCGTGTCGGGTGCTCCTGATCAGGCGGCGTTGGCTTGGCATCGCTTCACTACTGGTGGACCGAGTGCGTCGAAAGTGACAGCTACAGCCGACCTTCTCCCTTGTCCGCCCGTCCGCCGCCGAGCATGGCAATCCGGCAAAAAGCGCTGACGGACAAGGGCCGCCCCGCTGTTCACCTCTCCGTAGCGGAACACGACGGAACGGGCGGGCTGGAGCGGAGACAACGCCCTGGCCGGCACGTGCGGTTCGAGCGCGCCCGCAGCGACCCCAGGGCCTCGCGCCGGTGAAGCACATCGTCCCGTCCGTTCACGGCCAGAACCGCGCTGACGGGATACTGATGGCGGCTACCAACTGCACGACGGCAGCCGACACGGTGGCGACGATGATCCCAGGATCACCTGGGCTGGCCACCTCCTCGACACGGGTTCGACGGGTCCAAGCCCACGTGAAGGGCAGCAGGAGAGCCCCGACCCTCCACGAGGGACCCGGAAGGCGGTGTGGCGCGTCGGCAATCCACAGGGTCCTCAGCTTTGACCCCGTCTTTCCAGGATGACTCTTCCGGGTGTACCGACCGCCACCCACGAGCCGCATCGCCCAGGACAACGCACGCACATCGAGACCAACGATCAGCACCAACAGGAGCACGACATCGACGACATCGATCGACAACTCACCCAGCCACACGACGTACATCCAGAGACGCCCATCCTCAGCGATTCCATGCCGAAGGACGACCTTCACCTCCGAATGACGAACTGAAGCAGCAAGACACCCTTGCAGGTTGCGCTTTGCGCAACCTGCGGGCGTCACTGAGGCGGGTGACGGAAGATCAGTAGTGGCATGTGACCGGCTCCGAGGCGGGACTCGCCGTTTGTAGCGCCGGTCCGCCCGCCCACGAGGCGCCATCGCCGACGAGGACAGCCTGTGGTGCCCCGGGGGGCGCACCCTGGAGCCGTCGCTGGCCTTGGCATGGCCCGAGGCCGAGGTGGCAGAACCGGCGCTGGCTGTCGACTCGGGAAGCCCCCCGGTCCTGGCCTACAGCTGGAGGTCGGCGCTGCCCTGATGGTGCGCGAGGCGGGTGCCACCGGCCCGCCGTCGATGCCTCAAGGGCCGCTGCGAGGCTCCGCTAGCGCTGCGCCTCTCGCTGAGGCTGCGCCCCTCCCTTGACCCATCGCGGGCCGGTGGCCGGGGTCTGATCATGGATCGGGTGGCACCTCCGGCCCCTGTGGGGCCGGCATCCGATCCTGGCCAAGGCCTGGGGTGACCGCAACTGGTCGGTTCAAGTGAAGGTCGGCTCGGTGAGTATGAGCCTTCAGCCGGGTTTCTCCTGCGACGAGGCGCCGCTTGGCGGAGGCGGGAACCAGCCCGCCGCTGAGCCATCGGCGGCGAGCGGCAACCGTCTGGGCAACCTGCGAAGCATCTTCCTCATGGCAACCGAGCGTGCAACAAACACGGCAACCTCGGCGGCAACCACCCCAGCCTCAGCCCCCGATTAATCGCAGTGCCGCCCCGCGGTGGTCGGCCGCCTGGCGGAGTGGCGGGTTGTCGTCCCCAGTCGCCAGGCAGATCTCCGCCCCCAGGTGCTCGGCGGCTGCGAGTGCCTCGAGCGAGAGCAGGTTGAGGCGCGCGCCGCTCGGCACCAGGTCGGCCATGTGCCAACCGAGAGATCGCAGCGACGTCAGCCCGATCGACGGCGGCAGCTCGATGACCGAGCGCACGACTTCGCTGGCGATGTGGGCGTCGACGTTGCCGAGAAACTTCGACATGGCACCGGTCACGGTCTGATCTCGGAGCGCTCGGCAGAGGCGGTGGTACCAGAGCCCCGTCGTGAAGATCGCCGCGCCATTCGGTCGGAGCTCGGACGGCTCGTCGCCCAGCAGGAGGCGCAGCAGGAGGTGGTCGTCGACAAGGACGACGCCGGCGCTCAAGCCAGGTCGGGATCGTCGGTAACGACCTTGGCGGCGAGGGCCCCGTAGCCGCCTGACGCCTCGACCGCCTCGAGCAGTAGCGCCCGCAGCCCACCTCGTCCGGCTGGCACGATCACCAGGGCGTCGCCGAGGTCGGCGATCTCGACCGCACCGCCCTCAGTGAGATTCCAGCGCCGCCGTGCCTCAGCCGGCAGCGCCATCTGGCCCCGCTCGGAGACCTTGAACGTGTTCAGTGCCACGTCCCGAGACTACAAGGCCGATGTGTGGCGTCCACAAGGTTGCTGTGTCAGGTGGCCGCGACGGCGACGGCGAGAGCAGCTTGCCAAGCAGATCGGCGGCGTTGCGGTCGGCGGCCTGCTGGAAATGCGAGTAGACGGCGAGGGTTGTCCTCCCGCCCCCGGCGTGACCGAGGCGCCCGGCGACGGTCTGGAGGTCGACCCCGGCACCGAGGAGGGTGGTAGCCACGAAGTGGCGCAGGTCGTGCAGTCGCACCTGGTCCAGCCCGACCGAGTGGCGCAGACGGCGGAACTTGAGGCTCACGTAGCCCGGCTTCCACGGCACCGACCCGTCGGGCTCGTGAGAGAAGACAAAGGCATTGCGCGGCAGCGAGGCGCCGCACGCGTCAGCGGCCTCGGCGTGCCAACAACGGTGGGCGGCGAGGATGGCGACCGTGGCCTCGTCGAGAGCAAGGCGGCGAACCGAGCCCCGAGTCTT
>JALYGD010000049.1 GCA_030777265.1 Actinomycetota bacterium
CCAGGTCGCGAACAACGAGGTCATCAGCCTCGAGGGTGACACACTCGAAGTCGGCGGCGAGGAGCTCGACCTCGGTGAGCTCGGACTTACCGGGCAACTCGCGCCTCTGCGGGAGCTGCTCGAGTCCATCCTCAACATGGTCGGCCTCGACATCGCCCAGGCGAAGGAGACCGAGCTGGCCGCCGCGGACGGGTCGCATGCCCTGGCGAGGACCGAAGCGGTCGCCATCAGCCTCTCCCCGCTGCAGGGGCTCGCGGGGCAGGAGGTTGGCGGCCTGAATGTCGCCCTGAGCATGCTGCCGACCCAAGCCGAGGTACGCGCGGACAATGCCGCACCTGCCCAGGCGAAGCCGCGGGCACCGGCTGTCCAGCGCCCCGCTCCGAGCAAGAGCCTGCCGCGCACCGGTGGCGGCCTTGCGATCCTGGGTGGACTCGCGCTGGGTGGAGCGTTCGCTCTGCGCCGGTTCACGAAGAGCTGACATCCCGACAGCGACAGAGGGGCGGGCTGCGGCCCGCCCCTCTCGCGTTCGCGGCTACGGCTCAGAAGAAGACCGAGCGGCGTCCCATGAGGTTGCGATGCAGCATCTGCTGGATGATGTCTCGCACCCGGTCGGTCAGGTCGAAGATCGCCATGGGATCGTCGGCGGCGTCGCGCCCGTACTCGCCGGTGTCGATGGGCTCGCCGTACTCGATGACCCACTTCGACGGCAGCGGGATGATGCCGAGTGGCCCGAACAAGGGAAAGGTCGGGGTGATCGGGAAGTACGGCAGTCCGAAGAGCCGGGCGAGCGTCCGGAAGTTGTAGATGAGGGGGTAGATCTCCTCGCTCCCGATGACCGCGGTCGGGACGATGGGCTTCTGGGTGCGCAGGGCGACTTCGACGAAGCCTCCGCGACCGAACCGCTGCAGCTTGTAGCGGTCCTTGTAGAGCTTGCCGACGCCCTTGAAACCCTCCGGCCAGACCCCCACAAGCTCGTCGTCGAGCAGCAGCCATTCGGCATCCTCGTCACATGCGAGTGTGCTGCCCATCTTGCGGGCCAGCTCGCCAGCGAACGGAAGCCGCCACAGGAGGTCTGCGCCGAGCATGCGCAGATGCCGGCCGATCTCGTCGTAGACACCTAGCTTCACCATGAGCGCATCAGCCGGCACCGTCCCGGCGTGGTTGGCGACAACAAGCGCCCCGCCAGCGGGGATGCGCTCGTGGCCAACGCTTCGAACGCGCCAGTAGTAGCGGTAGAAAGGCCGCAGCAGCGGCACGAGCACGTGCTCGGTGAGGTCGACGTCGAAGCCGAACACGTCGACGTGGTAGTCGCCGGTCAGGCGTCGACGCACGAAGGCCGCGACCTCCGCGACATGGTCCGTCCACTCCTCGCCGAGCACCTCGCGGAGCCCGTCGACGAGGTCGATGCCACCGGCAGGCCAGGCCGGGTGGTCTCGGCTTACGGCCGACGCACGATCGGCAGGGTCGGTCGTCGTGGCATGCACGCGGCAGCGGCCATCTGCCACCGCATAGTTGCGGCAGGGCCGACCGTCCGCGGTCGTCGCCTCGCAGCGTGCGCGTCCGGCGCTGGGCTGGCGGACAGCCCGCTCCCGGTCTATGGAGTAGATGCGGGCATCGGAATTCGTCACCGCTTGTCCTCCGTCGCGCCCCGGGAGTTGCGCTCGCCCCTGGCGGGCTCCTTCCCCTTGCGCTGGATGTAGTCGTAGAGCTCTTGTTGCCATTCGCCGTGCTCGTCGGGCTCGGCCAGCTTACGGATACGGCGTCGCGCCGCGTAGTCGACAACGGCCTGACGGGTGGAGTAGCGAGGCTCGTAGCCGAACACCTCCCGCAGCCGTGTGATGTCGCCTGCCCGGCCGAACTGCAGAAAGTTGAGCTGCTCGGAAGAGAACTCGAGACGTCCACCGCGACGTAGGAGACTGCCTGTGAAGTTGACCAACGGCTTCGGGATCGGCATCGCCACCCGACCCGCGATTCGAAGTGCCTGAGACAGGTAGAGCACCCCAGGACCAGAGACGTTGAAGATGCCGGGGTGATCCTCGAGGGTCGAGGCCACCAGGACGGCAACCGCGTCGTCGCTGTGACAGAACTGCAGCCGTGGGTCGAAGCCGAGCATGGTGGGCACGACCGAAAGCGCGAAGTACCTCGAGAAGAGCGACTCGACCGATCCGCCCAGGAAGTCAGCGAAACGTAGGATCGTTACGGTGACGTCGTTGCGGCGCCGACCGAAGGTTCGGGCGTAACCCTCGACCTCGGTGATGTCCTTCGCGAACCCGTCCTGCGGGGCCAGCCTCGGCGTGGCATCCTCGGTCAGCAGAGCCGGGTCGGCGTAGTCGCTGCCATAGACCGCCGTTGAAGACTTCAACACCACCTTCCGCAGCGCCCCTGCCTTCTGGCAGGCACCGAGTAGCTGCATCGTCCCGATGACGTTCTGCTCCTTCATCCGTGCCCGGCCTCCCACCCGGCCTGGCGCCGGCACGACCGCGAGGTGGACGACGGTGTCGATGTCGGCGGCGGTTATGACTTGAGCGACGAGGGGGTTGCGGACGTCGGCGCGCACGAACTCGGTCCGACGCAGATCGTGCCGTGGCTCGCGGACGTCAACCCCGACGAGGTAGTCGACCTCGTCGCGCTGTTCGAGCGCGCCCGTGAGCAACCCGGCGAGCTCGTCGGAAATACCCGTGACCAGCACCCGCCTACCAGCCATCCCCTCTCCTGCTCGGGAGTCGTCGTATCGTGCCCGCATTCCCGCCCAGCGCTGCTTCGATGTGGAGTGCGCAGGCCGTCACCGCGGTCACTCACGCCGCTGGGTCTTCGACTTCGGCTCTGGATACACGCGGACGACGGCGCCACGGCCCGCTTCGAGCCTGCGAGCCGCGGAGCCCCCTTTCACCGCGAGCGCGAGCTGCCAGTCGCTGTCTTCGTACAGGCCGAGCGCCCCGTCCGCCAACTCGCCGAAGGTCCGCACGTACGTGGCGCGCGACGTCCGCGCGGCAACGGTCACGAGCAGATCCTGGTCGAGGTCGAGTCCGAGGACTTCGAGATCCTCCCGGTCAGCGTTGAGTTGAAGGTTTCCGAACCTGTCGACGTAAACCACCTCGGCCTCGAGTAGCCCCCGGGTCACGACCGGGGGCGCCAAGGGTTCGAGGTCGACAAGACCGGTCACGGCGTCGCCGAGTTCGGCGGGCTCGACACCTGATGCGACCGCACCGGCGGCGGGGGCGAAGACGTCTCGTCCGTGGAAGGTTCGTGAGACCGGCGCCAGCCGGTGTTCGGGGTCCGTGAGCTCCCAGGCGCCGGTCATGCCACCAAGGTTCCGGGCTGCGGGGGTGAGCAGCCCGTTGTCGGGCCCGACGAGCACGTCGCCTCGGACGGTCCCGATCGCGATCCCCCGGCGGGCCGTTCCGACGCCCGGATCGACGACCGCGAGGTGAACACCAACTGGGAAGTAGGGCGTCGTACGCGCGAGCAGCAGCGCACCCTGTCGCACATCACCGGGTTCCACGGAATGAGTGACGTCCACGACACGGACGTGGGGGGCGACACGCAGGACCACGCCGTGGCAGACCCCGACGAAGGCGTCGTCGAGCCCGAAGTCGGACAGGAACGACACGACGTCGAGACGGGCCCGCGGGGACGGGGAGGCTTTCTCGTGTGGGCTCGACCGCCGATCCCTTGCCGTCACCCCCCGTTGATCGTCACTGGACCACCACCGTCGCCGTCTTAGGAAACCTAAGACCGCTCCTCTCGCGTCGCTCCTTCGGAGCGCCGCTCACTGGTCGGCAGCCGTTTCAGGCTCGACGATCTGCTCCTGCAGGTAGAGGTCAAGATCGTTACGGCGCAC
>JALYGD010000050.1 GCA_030777265.1 Actinomycetota bacterium
TCGTTCTCGACGGCGGCACGGCCCCGGTCGTGGCGCAGGTCGTGGGACGCCTCGACGGGCTTCCCCTAGCGATCGAGCTGGCAGCCGCCCGCCTGCGCCTGTTCCCTCTCGACGAGCTCCACCGGCGGCTCGACCCGGCCCTGCCGCTGCTGACCGGCGGCCCGGTGGACGCTGCCGAACGGCAGCGCACCCTCAGGGACGCGATCCGCTGGAGCTACGAACTGCTTGCCCCCGGTGAGCGCACTGTGCTGCGTCGGCTGGGCGTGTTCCGGGGCGGGTTCACCGTGGACGCGGCCGAGTCGGTGGTCTCAGATGCGGCAGTCACCGACGTCGTCGCGGGACTGTCCGCGCTGGTGGACGCCAGCTTGCTGCAGCGGCCTACAGAAGAGGGACGGTTCATGCTGCTCGAGACGATCCGCGAGTACGCACTCGAGCGGCTGCACCAGTCCGGTGAACACGACGAGGTCGCCCGCCGACACCACGCCTACCACGCCGACCTCGTAAGACAGGCCGAACCGGAGCTGGCCGGTCCCGGCCAGGGTGCCTGGCTGCAGCGGCTGGACCGAGAGCGCGCCAACCTCGCGACGGCGCTGGGCTGGGCCCGCGAGCACGATCCGGAGCAGGCACTCGATATGGCCGGGCGGATGTGGCGCTTCTGGCAGTTGCGCGGCCACCTCCATGAGGGCCGCCGCTGGCTCGAGGACGTCCTCGACGTCGACGCGTCGCCGCGACCGGCACGCGTGAAGGCGCTGCTGGGCCTGGCTGGTATCTGTTACTGGCAGTTCGATCTGGACCCTGCCCAGACCGCATACCGCAAGGCCGCCGATCTGGCGGCCAACCTGGACGAATGGCGGCTCCAACTGGAGGCACTCACCGGCCTTGTCGCCACGATCGCTTGCCACCGCGGAGACCTCGGCGCCGCCGCGCCTATCGAGCACGAGATCCAGGCCCTAGTCGACCAGCACCCCGAACCGTTCGCCGTCGGCATGCGTATGGCTACCTCCATGCTCGTCCGGCTGTTCGCCGGCGACCTCGAGGGCACCCGCGCTGTCGGCGAGCCGCTGGTGGCAGCCTGCCGACAGATGGGCGAGCGCTGGTACGAGGCGGAGACGCTGCGGACACTCGCGCTAACGTCGCTCATGGAAGGCAACCCCCAGCAGGCTGAAGACGAGCTCCGACAGGCTCTCGACCTCGCCGCCGAGGCCGGCGACCTCGGCGGCATGGCCATGGACTTAGATCGCCTTGGTCAAGCAGCCATCGCCCGCGGGGAAGCCGAACGCGGCGTCGTGCTGGCAGGCGCCGCCTCCCGACTGCGCGACGAGCTAGGCGGCGGTGGGCTGACCGTGCAGGCGTTCCGGTGGGAAACCGAACCACCCCGCGAAGCGGCCCGGCGGTCACTCGGCGACATCGAGATCGAAACGGTATGGGCGCGAGGTCGCTCCATGACCCAAGCGGACATGGTCGCCTACGCACACTGCAAATGATCATGTTCTCCACTGGCGCCGTTGAACAACCAGGGCAGAGATGCGTGTTTGCGGTGGCGGGCGGAGAAGACCGGCTCCTCTTGTCGATCCGGCCGACGCTCGACGACACCGACGGCTGCGTGAGCGTCTCATCAGGGAAGCGGCCGGGTGGTGTTGCCAGCGCCCCTCGAAGGATCGATACGCCATGGTGAGGTACATGACGCTGGCGGACGCGCCGGAGCTGCGGGGGACGTTCGCGTCGCTCGACACGTCCTGGCCCGAGTTCATGCAGCAGGACCCCGTGGCCGACCGGTTGTACGGCGAGATGGTTAACCTGTACCCGCAGCTGCAGGGCCTGCTCCTGGACGACGACGGCCAGCCGATCGCGAAGAGCCACGCGATCGGGTTCGTCGGCCCGGACCGCGTCGAGGACCTGCCGGACCGAGGTTGGGAGGCGGTTCTGGAACGAGGCGTGGCCGACGGCCGAGCCGGCCGGACACCGACCGCCGTGTCCGCGATCGAGGTGGCGGTCGCCCCGCGGTGGCAGGGCCAGGGCCGGTCGCGCCTCATGCTGGAACGGATGCGGGCATCCGCTGTCAGCCTCGGGGTCGCACGCATGTACGCACCGGTGCGACCGTCAGGGAAGTCGCAGCTGCCGCTGGAGCCGATGGCCGACTACATGATCCGGGTCCGCGGCGACGGGCAACTGCACGACCCGTGGCTTCGTACCCACGCCCGCCTCGGCGCGACGCTCGTGAAGGTCTGCCCCACCTCAATGACGATCCCCGGGACGTTGGCACAGTGGCGCGCCTGGACGGGGCTTCCGTTCGACGTCTCCGGCACGGTCGTGGTCCCGGGGGCGCTCACCCCGGTCCACGTCGACGTCGACCAGGACCATGCGGTCTACGTAGAACCGAACGTGTGGATGCACCACCCGTTGTAACGATCCTCTTGGACGAGCGCCCAAGTTCCAGGATGCAGTCCCATCGACCGCAGCCTTGTCGGGAGGCTGCTCAACGGGCGGGGAACAGCACCGGCGAGACCGTGCGCCTACCCCGGATATGGCACGCGATGGGCGATGTCATGGCGGATCTCCGCGACGGGCACGCCGCGTCCCGCTACCGGCTACTCCAGTCGCAGCTCCGGCCGCCGGCTACAGCAGTT
>JALYGD010000051.1 GCA_030777265.1 Actinomycetota bacterium
TCTGGCGCGCCTCGGCGCACCGCGACCTTGCCTGTTCGTGGCCCCCGCCCTGCTGCTCGCCGCCAACCTCGGCGTGGTCACGGCCCGGTCGATGTCGCCGTCCAGTACGGAAAGAGCTCATGCCATAGCCCAGCGTCACCAGCTCGCCCGTCTTCCTCTGCGAGCAACTGCACCGACCAAGACGCTGCGTCGAGTCGCCGGTGGTCTCTCCCAGAGGGTCCACTCTCGGGCGGTCACCGATCGGAACCTGGCGGTGCTGACCGCTCCACCGACGACGCTGGCGCCGCCTCCGCCACCACCTCCTGTGGAGGTGCCGCCACCGCCACCGCCACCACCTCAGCCGCTGCCGGCCGACAGCGTCTGGGGATCGTTGGCGCAGTGCGAGTCGGGTGGGAACTGGCAGCGTGACTCGGGCAACGGGTACTACGGAGGCCTCCAGTTCAGCCTGCCCAGCTGGCAGTCCGTGGGCGGGGACGGCTACCCCGACGACCACCCCCGAGAGGTGCAGATCGCGATGGGAGAGCGGCTGCGTGCTCGCTCCGGGTGGAGCCCGTGGCCGGCGTGCTCCCGCCAGCTCGGGCTGATGTAGTCCGCAGCCTTCAGGAGCCCCGCCCGTCGCGCGGCAACCAGCCTCCAGCCTCTTGGTGGGCGACCGGCGAGAAGAGGTCGTTGGCGACGAAACGTCGCCTGATCTCGCGCACGGTGTCGTTGTCGGGCTGGTACTTCAGGTTGAAGTAGTGCTCCTCGTAGATGAAGTGGCGGTCGACGCCGAGGTCCGACAGCGCTCCGGCCATCTCCTTGTTCATGGCGCCGTTGCCGACGAGGTAGAAGCGACGGTCACCCAACTTCTCGATCAGAGGCGGCACGGTTTCGGTGAGGCGCCCGCGCAGACCGGTCCAGTTCTCTGGCGGTTGTGACAAGGAGATCTGGTACTGGAAGTCCTCGACGCTGCTCACGAGCTCGTCGAGCTCGTCGATCAGGCAGATGTCCTCGACGAGGCGGAGGCCCCAGTAGAGCCGGATCGGCCTCGGGAAGCCGCGGCCCGACAGCACCTTGACCAGCGACAGGAACGGGCTGATGCCGACTCCGGTGGCCATGAGGCACAACTGGGAGGTGTCGTCGTCCTTCGGGACCATCGAGCGGCCCGTCGGACCTCGAAAGCTGATCTCGTCTCCCACCTTCAGCGACGCCAGGTAGCACGACAGGGGGCCCTCGGCCACCACCCGGATGAGGAGCTCGAACCGCTGCTCGTCGCCGGGAGGAGAGAGCACGCAGTACGGGCTCTTGCGATAACCGAAGTCGCCCACCAGCGCCTGGATGCCCACGAACTGGCCGGGCTTGAGGACGAAGGGCTGGTCGTCGACGACGTCGAACGTCATGCGGACGGTACCCGTCTCGGTGAGTCGCTCCGTGCTCTTGACCCGGGCGACCCGGTCGTAGCGGCTGCTCTTCTCCCAGGTGCGCTCGAGATCTTCCGTGATCGTCGGGCCCATGCCCGGAGAACGAGCCTGGTACCGATCCCGCAAGCCCATCGGCTTCCTCGCTTGCTGGCTGTCTGCCCCTTGGGGCGGCGAGCGAAAGGTGCGCAGCGCCGCTGTCATCGCTGGGGGTCGAGTCTACTGCGAGCCCCTGCGACTGGCAGGAGAAACCACCGGAGGCTGGCGGGTAGCATCGGCAGGTCCCGCATGGCGGCGACAGCTCCAGACATCCTGCGCTCGTAGCTCAACGGATAGAGCATCTGACTACGGATCAGAAGGTTGGGGGTTCGATTCCCTCCGAGCGCGCAGAGTAAGTGCAGGTCAGAGGCGGTTTCTTCGCCGAGAGCGGTGGGCACGGAAGCCCCGGTGGGCACAGAATGGGCACAGAACCTGGTATCGGTGTGCCCACCGCCCGAGAAGTGGCCCAGGAGTGTGCGAACCACGACTGGGGCGCCGGTTGAGGACGCGCCCTCATGCCCCCACCTTCCAGAACCCCTAAGACCGCCAGGAGCGCGGGATGAACCGCCGAGGGGTCATCGACCGGGACCCGAACGGCGCGTGGTGGTTCCGTGTCGACGTGGCGCCAGCCGGGGCCCCCCGCAAGCAGGTACGCCGGCGTGGCTTCCGCACGAAGAGAGATGCCCAAGCGGCACTGAACGACGTGCTGCACAACGTGGGCAAGGGGACCTTCGTCGCCACAGACCGCCTCACCGTGGCGGAGTACCTGGGCCAGTGGGTTAACTCATTGCCCGCCCGTGGCCTGCGGCCCCGGACGGTGGCCTCGTACCGGGACATGCTGCGGCTGCACGTACTGCCAACCCTGGGCGCCGGCCGACTTCAAGCCCTCACCGCCGTTGACCTGGACCGGCTGTACTCCCGACTGCTTGCCGACGGCCACCGCTACTCAGGGGCCGGGCTGTCGGCACGGTCGGTGCGCTACGTCCACACC
>JALYGD010000052.1 GCA_030777265.1 Actinomycetota bacterium
CCCTGCGGGGAGCGCCCTGTAACCGAGCCGTGCGGGGGGTGTTCTGTAACGGACGGCTTGCGGAACGTGCTGCTCTCGACAGGCAGGGGCGGCGAAAAACCGACGGTACACAAGGGTGAGGCTACGCCGGGCGAGGGCCGCAGCCCGTTCAGTGAGGAGGTCACCGCCGCGGTTGGACGAACCAAGCGGCCGGCAACCTTCCCGGTATGCTGCTTCACTTCGGGTGCACTCCCGAGACGACGCTCCTTGACGCACAGGGCACGCCGTTCAGCTACCGCGCGAAGGCATGCCAGTGTCACAGCCCCGTTCCCAAGCGCTCCACGCGCTTTCGCAGTTCCTCGTCGCCGACGTACCCATCGGTGACACACTCCGCCAGGTTGCCAACATCAGCGTCGCCGCCCTCCCCGGCGCGGAGTTCGTGGGCATCACTATGCTCGACGAGGACGAACGCCCGACCACCGCGGTGTTTACCGACGAGCAATCACCCGAGATCGAACCAGGCGCAGTACGAGACCGGGCGCGGCCCGTGCCTTGACGCGTGGCGCACCAAGCGTGTCATTCGCCTCGACGATCTTGAGCGGGTGGACGCCGACTACGGCGAGTACGCCCAGGCCTGCATGGACCACGGGATCCGCTCGACGCTGTCCATGCCGCTCATCGCCGCCGACAAGGGGATGGGAGCGCTGAACTTCTACAGCGCCACCACCGCTGGCTTCAGCGCCGAGGACGAGGAGGTCGCCGCCGATCTGGCCAGCGCGGCCTCGGCGGTACTGGCCAACGCCGTTGCCTACTGGGGGGCCTACGACCTCGGTCAGCAACTGACCGAGGCCATGCAGAGCCGAGCCGTGATCGAACAGGCCAAGGGGATGCTCATGGCCACGTCCCCAGAGCTGTCCGCCGACGACGCGTTCGACGTGCTCCGCCGGGCCTCCCAGCGGGAGAACGTGAAGCTGCGAGACATCGCCCAGCGCATCGTCGACCGCCGCCCCGTCTCCAACCAGGGCTAGCAAGCTCGGTCCATCGGCGGTAGTCGATGATGACGTAGCCGTCGACAACCTGTTTACTGAGCGTGTCGGCTTCGGCCTTCTAGAGGCCGGATCTCGATAGGAGCGGTGGGTACAGCAAACGTGCCCGCCGTTCCGCGCGCGTCGATGTGGTCACAGACGGCAAGGGCCTTGCGCTGCGTGCCGTTCGTTGAACGGTGGCTGACCCACCCTCCCCTTCTTTCGCCGGAGCCGGTTCCCACGCCGGCCGGGCGGGAACTGTCATCTCGATGAAAGGACCTGCTGTGGCCTTCTCACCCGTCCGTCTGAACCACGCGGTGCTGTTCGTCGCCGATCTCGAGCGTTCGGTGCGCTTCTACACCGACGTGTTCGGCATGGATGTCGTCGCCCGCGAGCCTCGTGCCAACGCCGCCTTCTTGCGGCTGCCCCGCTCGGGCAACCACCATGACCTCGGCCTCTTCGGCGTCGGCACCGGCGGCGGGCCGAAGCGCCGCGGCGCCATCGGCCTGTACCACCTGGCTTGGCAGCTCGACACCGTCGACGAACTGGTCGCCGCCCGCCAGGCGCTCCTCGATGCCGGCGCCTACACCGGCGAGTCGAGCCACGGCGCAACGAAGAGCGTCTATGGCGCCGATCCCGACGGCAACGAGTTCGAGATCATGTGGATGCTCCCCCGCGAGGAGTGGGGCCCGTACGAGAACGCCCCCCCCAACGACCACCTCGACCTCGCCGCCGAGGTGGCGCGGTGGTCCGGCATCCGCACCGCCGGGCACATCGCTCCCCACACCCAGTAGGTGTTGGTGAACGTCCACTCGTAGGGGTGGAGAAGGAGGTCACTGCGGTACCGTGCTCCGCCGGCCACCTGGACGGCTCTCCGACGGGTAGGCGCCACGTTCAGTCCCGCGGATCGAGGGATGACTGCAACCACGCCCGCAGCTGGCCCAGTGGGGCGGCTCCGACCTGGCGAGCCACCTCCTTTCCGTGACGCAACACGACCAGGGTGGGGATCCCGCGCACGCCCAACCGGGCCTGGAGCGACGGCGCGTCGTCGACGTTGACCTTGACCAGCTTGCAGCGGCCGGCGAACTCGCTCGCCAGATCCTCCAGCAGGGGGCTGATGGTACGACACGGCCCGCACCACGGAGCCCAGAGGTCCACGACCACCGGGAGGGGACTGCGCTCCGCCACCTCCACGAAAGTGGCGTCGTCGGCGTCGACGACCCACGCGAGCGGCTGCTTGCATTGGGCACAACGGGGTGAGCCGCTCGCCGCGGCTGGGATCCGGTTGCGCGTGCCGCACGAGGAGCAGCTCACGACCGACGGCGTCACCACTGACTCCCTTCCCTTGTTCCTTGCCGCCACCGGATCTGGCCCTCGACTTCTTCCAGGGCCACTCCTGTCGAAGGAGCCAGCTGGCGATCAGGAGGTCGGCTCGCCGAACCAGTCTCTGCGATGGGTGAACAGATGGCGATCGGTCAGGAAGTTCAGGGTCCGCCGCGCCAGGCCGAAGTGTTCGGCGAGCTCGGTCACCACGGGCATCGTCCCCGTGAGCGGGCCCCGGACGGTGTGGGAGGCGAGGCCGTACCAGCGCTTGCCCAGGTCCTCCAGCACGCTGAGGGCGCCGGAGGAGGCCGGCGCTGAGCGCCCGCCGGGCACCTCCTCGTGCTCGGCGGCGAGCCCGCTGATGCGCAGCAGGCGCCCTTCGTCGAGTGGTCCGAGCCCGTGCAGCTCCGTGTGGTCGGGGAACACACCGGTCAGGAACAGGGCGAGGTCACCGAGACGCCGGTACACGCCGGGACGCTCTGCCTCGGGTACGACCTCGAGCAACGAGGCGAGGCGGACAGGATCGAGCTCGCTGAACCGGCGCCGGCGCCATCCCGTCCGGGTTCGCACCCAGGCGCTGCCGCTCGTGACGCGCGTGTAGGACGTCAACAGCTCGGTGAGGAACAGCCGGTGGGCTGCGCCGGCGAGGAAGGCGCGCACATCGTCACCGCCCAGGACCGGCAGCCGCCGGCCTGGACCGACCCACTCGTCGATGTGGCGGGCGGTCCGGAGCTCGGCCCAGCCCCGATGCACGATCAACGCGAACGTCAGGAACGGCGAGGTGAGCGCCAACGCCTCGCCGTCCGCTGGAGCGAAGACCGAATCGAAGGCGACCGGATGGGCGATGACCTGGGCGAGGGCGTCGGGGTGCGTCCGCAGGTCGTCGGGGTCCACTCCGGCAGTCGAGGCGACGCGGGAGAGCAGCCTCAGGTCGTCGCCGCTGAGGTGCTCTAACCAGCCGCGGTCGCTGGCGGCGACCGTCATCGCCTGCCGGGCGCCGCTACCCGAGGGGCCAGCCGACTCCTCACGGACGTGCCCCGCTGAGCCGCACGGGCATCCGGCGCGGCCCCCAACCTCCCGGCGAGCCGTCGAAGACCCCGGCGATGCGTGCCCCGCAGTCGCTGCAGGCGCCGTCGTCTCCCAGCCGGTAGCCGCCGAGGGCGTACCAGTCCCGCTCCACCACGCAGCTCCCGCAGCCGGGGCAGTAGGTGCTCGAGCCGTCGACATCGTGGACGTTGCCGGTGTAGGCGAAGCGCACGCCGTTGCCCATCGCCATGCGCCGCGCCCGGGCCAGGGTGTCCGGCGGCGTGGGCGGGCGGTCGGTGAGCTTGTAGTCCGGGTGGAAGGCGGTGAAGTGCATCGGCACGTCGGAGCCGAGCTCGTCGACGACCCAGCTCGTCATCTCGTCGAGCTCGGCGTCGGAGTCGTTCAGCCCCGGGATGAGCAGGGTGGTGATCTCGAACCAAACCGAGGTCTCGTGGCGCAGGTAGCGCAGCGTGTCCTTGACCGCCTCGAGGTGGCCGCCACACGTGTGCCGGTAGAAGGCCTCGGTGAACGCCTTCAGGTCGACGTTGGCCGCGTCCATGTGGGCGTAGAACTCGGCGCGGGGCTCGGGACAGACGTAGCCCGCCGTCACCGCCACCGACTTGACGCCCGCTTCGTGGCACGCGTCGGCCACGTCGATGGCGTACTCGTGAAAGACGACCGGATCGTTGTAGGTGAACGCCACGCTGCGGCAGCCGAGGCGGGCGGCGGCCGCGGCCAGGTCCTCGGGGGAGGCCTGGTCGGCGAGCGTGTCGATCTCCTTCGACTTCGAGATGTCCCAGTTCTGACAGAACCGGCAGGCGAGGTTGCAGCCGGCGGTGCCGAACGAGAGCACCGAGCTGCCGGGCAGGAAGTGGTTGAGCGGCTTCTTCTCGATGGGATCCACGCAGAAGCCGGAGGAGCGGCCATGACTGGTGAGCACCACCTGGTCGTCGAGACGGGCGCGCACGAAGCACA
>JALYGD010000053.1 GCA_030777265.1 Actinomycetota bacterium
CGTCACGCTCAGGCGTTGATGGCATTGGCCTCGGCGGCCATCAGCAGCAGGCCACCGTCCGCGACTACGGACTCTCCGGTGATGTAAGAGGCCTCCGGGGATGCGAGCCAGCGGATGGCATGTGCGATCTCGATGGCGTGGCCTGGCCGGCCCAGCGGTATGCCCGGGCGGTCGTGGTCGACTGGGTCCTCATCGTGCTGGCCGGTCATCTTCGTGGCGATCTCCCCGGGGGCGATCGCATTGACGGTGATGCCGTACCCGGCCAGTTCCAGCGCCGCTACCTTCACCACGAGTCCGAGCCCGCCCTTGGCTGCACAGTACGCGACGGAGCCGCCCAAGGGCACGTGCTCGTGAACGGAGGTGACAGCGATGATGCGTCCGCCGCTTCCCTCTAGGACCATGTGCCGCGCGGCTGCCTGCATGGACAGAAATGCTCCGGTGAGGTTGACGTTCAGCACGCGCTGCCACGCCTCCAAGTCGTGCTCCAAAAACGGTGCCGCATGCCCCTCGCCAGCGTTGTTCACGAATACGTCGAGGTGACCTAGTTCGTGGCAGAGCTGCTCCACGATGGGGGGACCGGCGCGTGGGTCAGAGAGGTCGAGGTGGCGTACCGCAACACGACGGCCGGTATCGCGAACCTCATCGATCGTTTCGCGCAATCCAGGTTCATCTTGGTGCCAGGTGATGCCGATGTCGTAGCCGCTTTCGGCGAGCGCGACTGCCGTCGCTTTGCCGATGCCGGAGCTCGCACCGGTGACGATGGCGGTTCGAACCAACATGCGGCCTTCCTGCACGAGTGCTCGCAGTCTCCCGCAGTCCGCCAGCAGGCTCCACCCGCAGAACAGAGCCCTTCCTTCCCTCTCAGGGCGTCGCGAATGTCAGCCGCACCAGCGGTGTCGAGGAGGACGGCTCGGCGCGGGGGAGATAGGGCAGCATCCGCGTCGCGCGACGAAGTGGGTGAGGTCACGCGTGAGGGCCGTGCCAGGGTCACAATCGGAGATGCTCGATCCCGTTGCCTAACCTAGTATGCGGGACCAGGGAAGGAGCCAGCCATCGAACCAGGGCAGATCGTCAAGGGAACCGTGGTCCGACTGGAGGACTACGGTGCCTTCGTTGAGGTGAGGTCGGAGGGCTCAGGTGCTGTCACGGGCCTGGTCCACGTCTCGGAGGTTGATGTCCACTTCGTCGACAACATCTATGCCCACCTCAGTGAAGGCCAGGAGGTCGAGGTGAGGGTCCTCGCCATCAGGGATGACGGCAAGGTGGAGTTGTCCATCAAGCAGGTCGTTTCGGACTGGCAGGAGCAGCCACCGTCGGTGCGCAAGAGCAGGCTCGACAAGGACTTCGACAAGCGCCTGCGAAAGTTCATGCACAAGTCTCAGACGATCCAGGGGGAGCGACGCCGCCAACAGCGGGATCGTCTCGACTGAACTCTCTGCACGGGCCCGGCTCACTCCGAAGCCGCGAAGCCTTCACGCAGCACCATCAGGCTGAACCCAGCCGAGACGAGTTGCTCGGCGTCAGTGCCTTTACCACGTACTAGGGTTCCTGCGGGCCTGTTGGGACAGAGTGCGTTGGGGGCGACGTGAACCGTGGGGCGTTCGTTCGCGCGCTGGTTTGTGTTCTGTTGCTGGCCGCATCTGGTGCTGTCCACGCGGACGAACTCACGATGGCGCAAGTGCGCCAACAGCAGTTGCAAGAGCAATTACAGACCGCAGCCGACGAACTCGCTGCCTTGCAGGCACGCGCGGCGGAGTCCGAGGCACGTCGCGACGACTTGGCCAGACAGCTCTCAGCGCTCCAGATTCAGCTGAGTGACTCTCAGGTGCGCTTGGACGATCGGGTGCGACGCCTCTACGTGCGTGGTGAGACGAGCCCTGCGGTGATGCTGCTCTCGGCAGAGAGCCCGACGGTTGCGATGGAGCGTGCGGCGATCGCGGCACGTCTCATTCGCGATGATCGGGCCATCATCCAGCAGGTCTCGGCGCAACGAAGGCAGCTGGCAGCAGTTGCCACGCGCTTTGGGCAGCAGCAACAGGCGCTTGACGAGGCCTTCCGACGCCAGCAGGAGGTCTCGACGGTGCTACAGAAGGGCTTGGAGGAAGCTGCGGCCGTGATCGGGGAACTCCAAGAAGAGGAGCGCCAGGAGGAAGAGGCGCGCCTCCTCGAGCGGCAACGTCTCGAGGGGCAACGTCTCGAAGAGCAGCGCCGCCTGGACGAACAGCGCCGACGCGAAGAGGCCGAGCGGCGGAGGGCGGAGGAGGAGCAACGGCAGCGCGCCCAAGTCAGGCAACGTCAGCCGGAAAAGGTCGGTCGTGTCCAGCCACCTGCCGTGCCTCGCCCCCGGCCTTCGCCACCGCCTCGACCCAGCGTCGGCGGAGGCCGTGCCCCTGAAGGTAGATATGCGTGCCCGGTGGTCGCACCCCGGACCTTCAGTGATACATGGGGAGCACCGCGCTCAGGCGGTCGCCGCCACCAAGGCACGGATATCTTTGCTCCCTACGGCGCCAAGGTTGTTGCCATCGTCAATGGGGTGGTGGATCTGCGCGGCTACGGGGCGTCCGCAGGCTGGTGGCTTATGCTTCGTGGTGACGACGGCACCTCATACTGGTACCTCCATCTGCAGCGCTACGCAGTCGCGGACGGAGCTCGCGTGTCTGCCGGCCAGCAGATCGGCTCCAACGGTGACACGGGAAACGCGCAAGGGACGCCGCCCCACGTGCACTTCGAGCAGCACCCCGGCGGCGGCGCCGCGGTGAACCCCTATCCCCTACTCAGACGGGTCTGCGGCTGATCGCCATTTGAGCTTGGTGGAGGGTGGCGGAGACGTCCGTGGCGGCGCCTGCGGCCGCATTCGCGGCTGAGCATGTTAGGTAGGACGAGGCGCGTGGAGAGGAAGACGCTGCGCAGGTTGGCCTCGACTCTATGGTGGGAGGCCAGCGCTCCCTACGCCGCGGCGAAGGCCCCGACGCGCCTCTAGCTCACGCGCTACTCGAACTGGCAGCAGCGTGACGTCGAGCCGGCGACCGCCCTGGCAGGGACGAGCACGCGACCGACCGTCTGCAGGAGGCTGTCAGAGACTGTTTGGTCTCGGAGGCGTGGAACGGAGAGTTCCTTGACGTGGGTGGAGACCGGAGACAACGCTAGGGATCTGCCGAATGTCCTAGCGTCGCATAGCCTGAACCCGGCCGCGCTCAAGGCGCACCTGGGCCTGTATCGAACGGTGATGTTCGGGGACTCGCAGCTGAGCCGCGCCGAGCGTGAGGCGGTGGCGGTGGCCGTCTCCGCCGCGAACGAATGCCATTACTGAGTGGTCCACCACGGCGATGCGCTGGCTCGCGAGTCGGGGGACGCTTCGCTGACCGAGACGGTCGTCTCCGGAAGGTTGGACGCATTGGGGCCGCGGCTGGCGGCGATGTGCCGCTACGCCCTGAAGCTCACCGTGCAGCCCGATGCGGTCAGGGCCGACGACCTCGAACCGTTGCGTGAGGTCGAGCTCTCCGACCGCGACATCGTCGACCTCAACCAGGTCGTCGCCTACTTCAACTATGTGAATCGCATCGCCGATGGCTTGGGCGTTGAACTTGAGGACCACTGGCCGGCCGACGTACCGCGCTCGCGCACCTACCGCTTGGGCGGCAAGCGACCGCCGACCAATCCCGCGGGCTGACCAGAACCCGTCGCAGTTGCGACTGCTGAGCGCCGCCGCTGGTAATCAACGCCGGGGGGCGGCGGGCGGCCTTCCACAGCTGCTGCCAGCAGCGCAGCTGGAGCTGGTCGTGAACTGCTCCATGGCCGGTTCGACGCACGCCTCCCCCTGAGGCTCATACCAGCGACGCCAAGTCGCACCGTGACAGCTCGGAGTCAGAGAGCCCGCACCGCTAGGGGCGCCACCTCGTACCCGGCGAGCGGAGTGAGGGTCCCCCGGTAGGCGGACGGTTCGGGTGTGGGATCACGCTCGGTTGTGACGACGGCCATGACATTCTCAATAGGTGCCTTGTCTCCCACGACCTCGTCGCCGCCTCTCGGGGGCAAAGGGCTGTCACGAGGCGCTTTTCTTCGCACGGGCCTGGTCGCGGGAACGCTGGGGCAGCCTCACTGAGTTCGCGGCGGCTTCGCTCGGCTACCTGTGGCCCAGCCTCGGTGAAGGGTTCGGCGCCAAACTCACCATCGGCAACGCCGACGAACTGTTCGACGCCATCACCACCAGACGAGCTCCCCCAGGCCTACCCCGCCTGTCGCCTCTACGTCGTTCCCTGGGATCCCAGCGTCCCCGGAGCCACGGAGGCGTACGGCGAAAACCATCCCACCCTCGACGCCACCACCGGCCTAATGGCCCTCTACCACAAACGTCCTCACCTCGGCTGTCGGGTGTGGTGCCAGTCGTCACAGTGGCTTGAATGCTCCTGCCACGGCTCGAAATACAACCGCTGGGGCGAATGGATGGGCGGACGGCACCCCGACATGGACCGCTTCCCTCCGAGATCGACAACCAGGGCAACCTGGTCCTCAACACCGGCGTCGTGATCACCGGCCTGCTCGTACCGCCCGCATTCTCCAGCAGGAACCCGAAGGGGCTCACTGCATCAACCTCTAACCCGCGCCGAGACCCCTGGGGACCGCGAACCCCTGGTAGGGCACGTCGCTGTCGTGCAGGCCGCGGACGTTCGACAAAGCCGCCGCGAACACCAGCAGCCATAGCAACGGCTGGGCGGTGCGGGTCAGCACCGTCAGCGGTTCGTGTCGCACACGGTGCCGTTCGGCGATGAGCATGCCGAAAGATCGTGCGCAGCGCGCCGACGGCTCGAGGCGGCATTCAACCCAGGCGGTGGGCGGTGCGTCGTACTCGCCTGACGTCACGCAAGCCTCCTCTCACCTCCAGTGCTTCATGGGCGAGAGCGCCGTAGACGTCCTCCGGCGTCCCCCGGGGGTTGCCCGCCTGAATTCGGAGGCGTAGCCGAGAAGCGCCTTGGTAGGCCCAGTGCTACGCAGCGGTCCATCCTGCGTGTACCGGTTTCGCATAGGTCCCGAGATGCCACGCGGATGTCACGGTTGCGGCGGTCACGTCCAGTCGCCTGCGTCTCATTCGACTGTTCGCAGGGCCACCGCGGGTCGGATCCGGCTGGCGCGGTGTGCCGGCCAGGATGCGGCTGCGATCGATGCCACGAGAGTTATGCCTAGGAGGATGGCGATCTCGAGCCAGGGAATCTGGAAGCGGACCTCCAGTCCTCCGAAGGCGGCTGCGTTGGTGACGAGCTGGTAGGCGGTCGCGCCGCCGAGCAGGGTCCCGATGATGATGCCCTGCAGAGCGATGAACGCGGCCTCCAGCATGAAGGAGCGGCGGACGGTCTGGGGTTGCAGTCCGATGCTGCGCAGGACACCGATCTGTTGGCGGCGTTCCCGGACGGCCCGCACCATCACGACCCCCAGACCGGCAATCCCGACCAGGAGTCCGAGCATCAGGTAGCCCTGCAGGATCCGCATGAACTGGCGGTTCTGCTGCTGCCGCTCGGTGACGACGGTTCGGAAGGTGCGGGCTTCGACGCCGTGGGGGATGTGCTGCTGCTCGAGGGTGGTGGCGATCTGCTGGGGTTTGGCCTGCTCGTCCACGGCGACGTAGAGCCGGTTGGCGGGAACCTTGGGACCGAGGATGGCCACGAGGCTGTCTTCGGACATGAAGGCGCCGGAGAAGGCGAGCCCTCCCTTCAGGATTCCCACGATCTGTCGCTCGTCTTGGTCGCCGGTGAGCGGGTCGCGGACCTCGATGGTGTCGCCGAGCTGCACCGACTGGCTAGACCCCGCCTGCTGGAGGAACTGGGCATCGAGGATTATCGTCGAGGGGTCGTCGAGCACGTGTTCCCAGACGGCGTTCTCGTGGGCGAGCCTGGGGAGCCAGCGGTCCAGAGTGGGGGGTTGGGTTCGCAGTAGCTGGCGGTCGTAGCCGGAGGCGAACCAGCGGCGGAAGTCCTCGCTGCCGGGGGGGCGGAACCCGACGTTGAACGCCGCGTGGCGCAGGGGTGCGACGAGTTCGACGCCGTCCAACTCCCGTGCGGCGTCGGCCGGCAGGGGGTTGCTCGCGTTGCTGGTGACCAGCAGGTCGTAGCCGCCCGATTCGGCGTCGGCGTACACGTCGGGCTGAGCGCCGACCACCTGGGCGAGCAGCGACACGAGCACCAGGGTGAACACGATGAGCGCGTACATGGCCAGGGTCATGGTGGTCCGGAACGGTCGGGCCAGCGGGTAGGCGAGCCCCAGTCGGGCGACGGGACTTCCGCTGCCGCCGGCCATGACGCGCACGAGCCGTCCGACGGTGTCCTGGTTGCGGGCCAGGACGATCACCGCGGCACCGGTGATCACGAGCCCCTGGAGGACGAAGACGACGACGTCGGCGTTGCGGAACGCCTCGGGGAGCAGGGTGGGCACCAGCACCCCCCACACCACCACCAGCACGCCTAAGACCGTGACCGCGCGGCGCCGGCCGATGACCGGGCCGAGGAGCGCAACGAGTCCACCGGCCAGGACGGCAGGACCAACGAACAGTCCGGCGCCACCTTCCGCCGCGAGAGCCGCGACCGTGACCGCCCCGCCGAGCAAGGACGCAAGCACGCCGACGACGACTCGGAGCACCGGCCGGCGGCGCCGCGGCAGTTCGGGGAGCTCACGGATGGCCCGGATGATGTTCAGTCGGCTGATGCGCACGCTGGTGGCCAGGACCGTGACCAGCGAGATGAACAGGCCGACCAACAGCCCGCCGAGAACGCTGGTGGCGTCGGCGGCGAAGCGCAGGTCGGGTGTGGAGCCTGCCCCCACCGAGAGGCCCCTGGCCAGCCGCATGATGGCGGCACCGACACCGATTCCAGCTGCGGCGCCCAGCACGGCAGCCACCGCCGCGTAGATGGATCCCTCGAGGAAGAACGCCCGGACGAGTTCCGTGCGTTGCATCCCGACCGCCCGCATGATCCCCAGCTGCGTGCGGCGCTCCTGCGCCAGCATGACGAACACGTTGACGAGCAGCAGGATCCCGGCGATCACCGCGAACGCACCGATGCCGAGGAACA
>JALYGD010000054.1 GCA_030777265.1 Actinomycetota bacterium
CCACCCTTCTTGGGCCGATGCAGGACGCGCACCCGGGAATGCTCTCCGCTCAGCCGGTCGGCGATCTCGCCGGTCCCGTCGGGCGAAGAATCATCGACAATGAGGACCTCCACGAACGCCGAGACAGCGAGCAGGCCGCGCACGACCTCCTCGAGCGTGTCACGCTCGTTGTAGGTCGGCAGGATCACGAGCGTGCCACTCATGGGCCCTCCTCGTATCGCCCCGCCTCGACAACCAGATCAGCTCGCGGGCTGTGCCACCCATCCGCCTTGCCGTCCGCAACCTCGACAACCTGCCCAGGCTGGTGCGTGAGTCGCCGCCTCCGCAACCGTACCGCGACCTCGGCGAGCAGCAGCGCGAGCGCCGCCCACCGCGCGAGGAACCCAACCACGTCACCAGCGGCAAGGAAGGGGGTGCTGGCCTGTATCACCGGAACCTCGGCGCGGATTGTTGCACGCTCGAACAATCCGGTGCGGTATTGGACGCCGCCGTCTGGGTCGATGAGGGCCGAGGCCCCGGAAATCGCCGCGTGGACAACCCAACGTCCCGTTTCCACTGCCCGCAGCTGGCTTTGAGCGATGTGCTGATCGCTCTCCCAGCTACGCCCGAACGACGCGTCGTTGGTCAGCGCCACCACAAGGCCGGCGTCGTCGGCAAGCACGTTGGTGCGCACGACGTCCGAGAAGAGCGTCTCGAAACAGATGACCACCGCCACGTCGGTGAGTTCTGCGTGCACGGTTTGGGGTCCTGCTCCGGGCTGACCGTCTCGTGGCACCTGCCGCAGCGGTGGCAGCTTGCCGAACACCGCCCGCCACGGCACGTACTCGCCGAACGGGACGTAGCGCCGCTTCACGTAGCGGTCCACTTGCTCACCGTTGCGATCGACCAGGACGGCTGCATTGCGGAAGGTGAGGTCAGGATCGGGGCCGTCGAGGTTGGTGCCGAAAAGGAGCTGACCGTCGACGACTTCGGCTCCCTCCGTTATGTACCGGCGCAGGAAAGCGCCGCTGGGTGTGAAGGGGTCGAGGTCGATGCTGTTCTCCGGCCAGATCGTGAGGTCAGGTCGACCACCCGACTCGACTGCCGTTCGTGTTTCGGCCAGCATGCGGCCAGCGATCGCGGCGTCCTCCTCGCCACGCGAGCTCGTGAAGTCGACGAGATCATTGCCCTGCACCGTAAGCAAGTCGACGGTGCGGCCACTCGCGGGCGGGGCGCCTGGTGGGACGATCGCAGCCACGATCCCCACAAGGACGAGGGCGGCTAGCGGCGGTACCGCCCGTAGGCCTGCGCCCGCCGCCGACCGACCCCTGGTGCGGGCGACGCGTGAGCGCCGCGCCGCGTCGTAGGCGAGGGCGCCGAGCAGCGCGGTGAGAAACGTCAGCCCAGATGCGCCGACCACCCGGGCAGCGGGCAGCAGCGGCGAGCCGTGCGCGTGGGCGTAAGCGAGCGATCCCCAACCGAATCCACCGAGGGGCACGGCAGCACGCCACGCCTCCATGCCGGTCCAGAGCAGGGGGGCTGCGAGCACGACCCATCCACTGTGAACCCAGCGGCGCAGCAGGTAGGCCACGAGCGCGTACCAGCCAGCCTGGATGCAGGAGACGAGCACCCACGCCACGACTCCGGCCGGCAGGATGAGCCATGCCAGCATCGGTAGGAAAGTCACCAAGCCCGCAAGGAGACCCACCGCCGCGGTGAGCCGGCCGGGCATGAGGGTCGCGCTCGCGCGATTCCATCCTCGCAGCGTGGCCAAGGGAACTTCGGCTCCCTTGGCCACGCTGCGCTCCGGCGCTGCCGCGAGGGTGGCCCGCTCTACCGCCGCGAGCAGCAGCGGAACGACGAGCACGACCAGCGGTCCAGCCGCGACCGGGGCGTGCGCCGCCCATCCTGCGACGCCCGCTGCGACAGCGAGCGCGAAGGCGACGGCTAGACGCAGTCGACGCAGACGAGTCTCGCAGTGTCGGCGAGCTGGGTCGGGCCCTTGACGAGGTAGCACGAAGTGCAGATGAACTCGCCTTCTCGCAACCCGTCGACGTCTTCGAGTTCTTCGTCCTCCTCCCCCACGACCCGCACGAGGACGTCCTCTTCCTCGCTGTCCTCCTCCGGGATCTCCTCGACAACGGCGAGGGTGACGTCGGCCTCGCCGGCATCAGTGTCGACGTCCTCGACCTGGGTCACGTCGGGGAC
>JALYGD010000055.1 GCA_030777265.1 Actinomycetota bacterium
AGCATCCCCCCTGCTGTCACGCTGAGGTAACGGTGCTCCCCGCTTCGTCGGCAGTTCGCGCAGGCGTCGACGAAGACATGGAAGCCCGCGACACCGGCGAGTCGAAGCAGGTACGCATCGACGAAGATCGCCGGGTAAGGAGGTCGAGCCATCAGGGCCTGGAGACCAGCCCGCAGCAGCAGGAAGAGCGGCAGGTTGCGCTCGTCTTCCTGGGCGACTCGATCGGCTGCTTCGACCATTGTCGCGGCGCACGCTGACAAGGAGAAATTCTCGCGCAAGGCCGCGAACGACTCGATGAGTTCGGCCTGACTGATGACGTCGAGATTTCGGCCGGCGTGAAACTGCAGGTCGACGTGGGAGAAGGGCTCCAGCCGGCCACCGAAGCGCGAACCCGGACGACGGATCCCCTTGGCGACCGCGCGGACCTTGCCCCGGCCCTGACTGAGCACGTGAAGGATGCGATCGGTCTCGCCGAGCTTGTACGTGCGCAGGACGATCCCTTGCTCGCGATAGAGGCTCACGTGGCCCCCTCCGTCGCCGTCTTAGGCGACCCAAGACGGCTCCTCTCGCGCCGCTCCTGCGGGGCACCGCTCACGGCGCCTCCCTACCGCCGCGCGGGGCGCCCTCGAGCACCGCGATGAAGGCCGACGTACCGAGGGCGTCGGCGCCGGCTTCGAGCAGGGCGACGGCATCGTCCCACCTGCGGATCCCCCCCGCCGCCTTCACCCGGGCCCGCTTCCCGGCCGTCTCACGCAGACGACGGACGTCGTCGACGGTCGCCCCTCGAGGCCCGAACCCTGTCGACGTCTTCACCCAGTCCGCGCCGGCCACGACCGCCAACGCGCAGCCCCTCTCGGCGAGCTCGGGGGTGAGGTGGCCGCTCTCGAGGATGACCTTGACAGCGAGACCAGCGGCGTGTGCCGCGGAGACGAGCGTGGCGAGCTCGGCAGCGACCTCCTGCTCCTCACCGTCGAGGAGACGTGCGTAGGCCATGACGACGTCGACCTCGTGCGCGCCACTCTCGGCGGCAGCCTGTACCGCGGCGAGTTTCGCGGCCGTCGCGTCATATCCGAAGGGAAACCCGGCCACGGTGACGACCTCGAGGCCACTTCCGGCCACTTCGGCGACGGCCACGGGGACATGGATCGGCGCGACGCACACGCCCCGCACGCCGTGCGCCAGCGCCGCGGCGCACAGGTCGCGTACGTCTATGACGGTCGCTTGGGGGGCGAGCAACGTCGCCTCGATCCTCGCGGCGACTGACGCGCGGGTGTGCGGGGAGGTGGTCATTCCGGCAAGCTTACGAGTCTGGCCTCCTCGCACTGCGGCGCACGCTCCGACGCGAAGGACCCTCTGCGCCTCGACACCACTAGGCGCTCGAGAGGGTGGGGAAGGCTCGACAGACGTTCGCGTAGGAGGCGGCCGTGGACGACGGAATCGATCAGCTGAAGCAGGCTCACAGAGCAGCATGGTCGGCGGGCGACTATCGGCCCATCGGCCAGTTGCTGGAGACGGCAGCGGACGAGCTGGTCACTCGGGCCGACGTGCGAGCCGGGCAGCGGGTCATCGATATCGGGGTGGGGTCCGGCAGTGTGGCGATAGCTGTGGCGCGCAGGGGGGCGAGCGTCGTAGGTATCGACCTCACCCCGGCCTGGTTCGGGGAGGCTCGCAGCCGCTCTGCCGGCGCGGGAGTGGAACTCGATCTGCGGGAAGGCGACGCCGAGGCGTTGACCGTCGGTGACGCGGACTTCGACCGGGTGCTGTCCGGCTTCGCGATGATCTTCGCTCCGCGGCACAGCGTCGTGGCGGCCGAGGCTGCACGTGTGTGCCGCCCGGGGGGACTGGTTGCGTTCACCGCTTGGACCCCAGACAGCATGACGTCCCGGGTGTTCGAGGCCCTGGGCCGGTATCTCCCGGAACCGCCTGCGTACGTGTCGCCCTCGTCGCTGTGGGGCGATCCCGACCACGTGCGCAGGCTGTTCGCCGACCATGACGTGAACTTCGATTTCGACGTCATGGCCGTCACCTGGGAATTTCCGGATCTGGACGCGTTTGAGCGCTTCACGTTGCGCAACTCCGGGCCGATGAGAGCCGCGCAGCAGGTCTTGGAACAAGCCGGTCGCTGGCAGGAGGCGCGCGCAGAGATGCGGGCAGTCTTCGAGGACG